>CAMOKK010000026.1 GCA_946617545.1 uncultured Bacteroidales bacterium
AAGACATGTCCCTGAGCGCCCACGACATCAATGCCGACAAAACCATGAACTCCCACCTGCATGTCCTGGAGGCCTATGCCAATCTGTACCAGGTCTGGCCGGACGAAGGGCTCAAGACGGCGGTGGAGCGGCTGCTGGATATCATCGGCCATCAAGTGATGGCACCCAACGGGCATCTTCAGCTTTATTTCCGGCGTGACTGGAGCGTCATGCCGGGCGGCGTCTCCTACGGACACGACATCGAGACCTCCTGGCTGGCCCTGGAATGCGCCTTTGCCCTGAAGGACCTGGACGTGGTGAACAAGGTGCGGCCCTGGGCCCTTCGGATGGGGCTGGCCGGAAACGAGGGCCTTCTGGCCGACGGCTCCCTGCGCTACGAGAAACTCCCGGACGGCAGCTATGACGACTCCCGCCAGTGGTGGGTGCAGGCAGAGACCGTGGTGGGCAACCTCTGGCTCTGGAAATATCATTCCGACGCCGGTGGCGCCGACCGTGCCCTCCGGGCCTGGAACTACATCAAGGAGCATCTGGTAGATTCGAAGGACGGCGAATGGTGGTGGGCCGTGCTGCCGGACGGCAGTTTGGACAAAGCCCAGCCCAAGGCGGGCTTCTGGAAATGCCCTTACCACAATACGCGCATGTGCCTGCAGGTCTTATCCCTGTTTTAGAAGAATCCCGGATTGATCCGGGATTTTTTGATTAAGGTGGATATTTCCCGTAAAATGAGTATATTTGCCCTTATGAAATATTTCTCCCGCATTATGGCGCTACTGGCAGGGCTGTCCTTTTACGGAACTGTCCAGGCGCAACAGAAGCTGGTTTTCACCCCGCAGTGGACCCCTCAGGCCCAGTTTGCCGGGTATTATGTGGCGCAGGAGCTGGGTTTTTACAAGGACGCCGGCATCGAGGTGGAGATTGTCCACCCCAGTTCAACGGAATCGGCCGTTGCGCGCCTCCGATCCGGGAAAAGCCAGGTGACCACCATCCCCCTGTGCCAGGCCATGGAGTATATAGACAACGGCATGCCGCTGGTGAACATTCTCCAGACGTCCATGAACAACGGTCTGGTGATTGTCTCGCGAAACGGCCGGAACCCCGCTGCGCAGAAGGGCATCCGGGTGGGCACCTGGAGCGTGGGCTTCGACCAGGTTGCCCTGGCCATGAGCCTCAAGGAGGGCCTCAATTACCAGTGGGTTCCCTATGCCAACAGCATCAATCTTTACCTCGCAGGTGCCATAGAAGCCATTCTTGTGATGAGTTACAACGAGTACTACCTCCTTAAACAGAGTGGTATAGAGCTCACGGAAGAGAATACCTACCGTTTCCGTGACCATGGCTACAACGTGCAGGAGGACGGGGTTTATATGCTGGAGTCCGGCTACCGCAAGGACAAGGAGGCGGCGTGTAAATTCGCCGAGGCCAGCAAGCGGGGCTGGCTGTATTGCGCAGAGCACCCGGAGGAAGCCCTGGATATCGTTATGAAGTACGTGAAAATGCACCACGTGGCCACCAACCGCGTTATACAGAAGCTTCAGCTGGAGGAAGTCCTCAAGCTCCAGGTAGACCGGGATTCCGGACAGCGGGAATTCCGTTTGAGGCCGGATATGGTGAAGCAGGCCAACGACCTGATGCTGGAAAGCCAGCTTCTTCTGAAAGAAGTAGCATATAAGCAAATCATCGCCCGGTAATTATGCCATACAACCCTATAGATTATTTCCGGATATCGTTCTCGCGAAGACTTAATTTCCTGGTGGCTACCCTGGCCTCCATCGTCTTTGTCGTGGCCCTGGTTTTCCTCTTTGCACAGGCCCGTTACGCCGTGCAGAGGGAAGCCAAAGAACATGCCTCCCAGCTTCTGAACAACACGGCCCTGCGCGTAAATACTGTTCTGAATCAAGTGGAAGTGGCCACAGAAAACACCAGCTGGCTGGTGGGCCGCCACCTGGATACGCCGGACTCCATGTATGTCTATGCCCGCGCCATTGTGGAAAACAATCCGGAACTGGCCGGCTGCTCCATTTCCTTTGAGCCCTATTATTACCCGAGGAAAGGCCGTTTCTTCTCCGTCTATGCCAAACAGGAGAACGGGAAAGTGTCGGTTGTGCAGGAAGGCGACGAATCCTACGAATACTTCTTCATGGACTGGTATCAGCTTCCCAAACTGCTGGGCCACTCGGCCTGGACAGAGCCCTTCCTGGGCGAATACCCCGAGGAAGAGGTCGTCCAGGACAAGATGGTTGTCTCCTACTGCAAGCGCATAGAGGACGAAAATGGGAAATATGTAGGAACCATCGCCTCGGACCTTTCCCTCCGCTGGCTTTCGGAAACCATCTCGGCCGTTAAACCATACCCCCATTCCTATAGTTTCATGATAGGTAGGGGCGGCACCTTCTTTGTCCATCCGGACCCGGAGAAGCTCCTCTACCAGAGCATCTTTACGGAAACCATGGAACAGGACAATCCGGAAAGGATGGCCCTTGGCAAGGCCATGGTGTCCGGGGAAGAAGGAATGAGGATGCTTACCCTGAACGGAGAACTCTGCTACGTTTTCTACCAGCCCCTGGGAGAGACCGGTTTCAGCGCCGCCATCGTATGTCCGGAAAGGGATATTTTCTACGGCTACAACCGCCTCAGGAACGTGGTGATTCTCATCTTTATCCTTGGGATGCTCATCATGCACATCATTCTGAGCACCGTTTTCCGCCGGGAGATTGCCCCCATGCGAAGCCTGGCCGAGCAGGCTGAAACCATTGCCGACGGCAACTTTGACGAGGTCCTTCTCGACACGGGCCGAAAAGACGAAATAGGCAGGCTGGTGCACTCCTTCTCCGAGATGCAGCGGTCTCTGGTGAAGTACATTGAGGAAATCAAGAATACATCGGCCGAAAAAGCCTCCATCGAAAGGGAGCTGTACGTGGCCCGGGACATCCAGATGAGCATGGTTCCCCGTATTTTCCCGCCGTTCCCGGAAAGGGAGGACATAGACCTGTTTGCCTCCATGACCCCTGCAAAAGAGGTGGGAGGAGACCTCTATGATTTCTTCGTGGAGAACGAGTGTCTGTATTTCTGCATAGGAGATGTGTCCGGCAAGGGCGTTCCCGCCTCCCTGTTCATGGCTGTGACAAGAAACCTCTTCCGCGTCATCGCCCAGCAGGGAAACAGCCCCGAGGAAATTGCCAAGAGCATCAACCACGCCTTGTCGGCCGAAAACGACCAGGGAATGTTTGTGACCATGTTCATCGGCAAGGCCAATCTCAAGACCGGAGAACTGACCTACTGCAACTGCGGCCACAACCCGCCCGTGGTGTGCGAACCCGGCAAGGAAGCCCGCTTCCTGCCGATGCAGTACGTGAACCTGGCCCTTGGGACCTGGGACGGCTTCGAGTTCCAGGGAGAACGTATCCCGGACATCCGCGAATGGAAGATTCTCCTGTATACGGACGGCCTCAACGAGGCAGAGAACCCCCGGTACGAACTCTTTGGAAACGACCGACTGATTCAGCTGATGAACGGGGTGTCCCAGCTGGATGCCGAGGGCATCATCCAGATGTTGCAGGAAGAGGTGGAAAGGCATCGCAGCGGAGCCTCCCCCAATGATGACCTCACCCTCCTGAGCCTCACCGTCAAGAAATTCAGCGCATAATACACTTTTTACTATGGCCAAACTATCCGAGAAAATTGGTTATGCCTTGGGTGACGCCGCCGCCGGCGGAATCACCTGGAAGGTCATGTCCATCGCTTTCCCTTTCTTTTTCACCAATGTCTTCGGCCTCACCGTGGCCGATGCGGCGGCCCTCATGCTGGTGGCCCGCCTGTTCGACGTGGTTACGGACCCCATGATGGGCGCCATCGCAGACCGGACCCAGTCCCGCTGGGGAACCTATCGGCCCTGGCTCATCTTTGGAGCCGTTCCGCTGGGCCTGGTGTTTGCCCTGCTGCTCTATACCCCGGACCTGGGACCTGCCGGAAAACGTGTCTATGCCTACGCGCTGTACCTGCTCATGATGGTGGTGTACACGGCGGTGAATGTGCCTTACGGGTCGCTCCTGGGCGTGATGACGGACGATGACAACGAGAAGAACCAGTTCTCCTCTTACCGGATGGTGGGCGCCTATGCCATGGGTTTCGTGATGCTGTTCTCCTTCCCTTACCTCCAGCGGATGGTGGGAGGTGACGCCAAGCATCAGTATGCTGTCCTGGGCGTGGTCCTGGGCGCCGTGGCGGCCCTGGGAACCCTGGCCTGCGGCCTGCTCACGAAGGAACGCCTGAAACCCGTCCGTGCAGAGAAGTTCTCCCTCAAGCCCTTCGCCGACCTGTTCAGGAACAAGCCTTGGATTTATCTTACCCTCATCGGCATTTGCACCAATTTCTTCAATGGTTTCCGCTATGCCGTAGCTGCCTATCTGATGGAATACTGCCTGCACGGAGATGTTACCGTGATGGGCCTGGTGATTAACTACACCGTCTTCATGATGTTCGGTGAGGCCACTTGCATGGTGTTCGGCGGCCTCTGCCCCTGGTTCACCAAGAAGGTGGGCTCCAAGCACAAGGCCTTTGCCTGGGCGGCCGTCATCTGCGCCGTCTCCTCCATCCTGTTCTTCTTCATCCCCATGGATCCGGACTGGATTTGGGTAATGATTGCCAATGTGATTGTCACTTCCATCGGCATCGGCCTTTATTCCCCGCTTATCTGGAGCATGTATGCCGATGTGGCCGACTATGCCACCCGGAAGAACGGCACTTCCTCCACCGGCCTCATCTTCTCTTCCGGCACCATGGCCCAGAAGTTCGGCTCGGCCATTTCGGGCGCCCTGGTGGCCATGCTGCTGGGCATTGCGGGCTTCGTTTCCAATACGGATCCGGCAACGGGAGAAACCATCATCAACATCAGCAATATGGAGTCTGTCCAGACCATGATCTGGGCATTGTTCTCGCTGTTCCCGGCGGCCATTGCCCTCCTCATTCTGCTCCTCCTGCGCCTGTATCCCATCAAGAAGTAGTTTTGGGTTGACAGTTAAGTGATTGACTGTCATTGACTTGTAGTACATTTCTCGTTCGGTTTTTGAACGAGAAATGTATTGTATATTGCAGAGTATCAACGGCTTACTTGTCAAGGGTAAGGTGGAGGTATTTGGCAATCTGGCGGGGTAGGGCGGTGGTTCGGCGTGCCAGCTCATCGGCCAGGGCCTTCCTGAGGGAGATGGGCAGGGAAGGAATCTCACGCGGATGGCCGATATGCCCCTCCTTCAGCAGGATGCGGGTGCAATCTCCGTACACGGCGTCGGAGTAGCTGAGGCGGTCTTCGCGGATGTCATAGTCGCTGCCGGTGTTGTCACGGAAAGAGCGCAGCATGGCCTCGTAGTTCCCGTAATAGCCGATGGCTTCCCCATAATCGATTACATTCCAAAGGCCGATAAGGCAATCGGCCAGATACTGCATCTGCTCCGCGCTCAGGCAGCTTCGCCATCGCTCCAGCTGACAGTACTGCAGATGCCCGTTTCCCTCGCGGATGCGCTTGGCTTCCCGGAGGATGTTCCGCAGTTTGGCGGGCAGTGTGGCCGTATTTCCGGAGGGAGAATACGGATGTGCCTCCCGGGCATAGAGCAGGAAATTCCAGCGGTAATCCTGAGCCTGGTGCACCAGTTTGCGTTCTACGGGATTGTTGTTGCAGTAATTGATGGTGGTTCTGGCCTGCTTGTTCCCCAGTTTGACGGAACTCATGTAGCGGTGTTTGAACAGCGGCCCTTTCCGGCCCCGGGACTTGTTCCACTCATAGGAAAATAGATGGGTATACTGCTGCACAAAACGGGCGAGCGCCATTTCCCCGGGGGCCACCACCACTATGTGCGTGTGGTCCACCATGGGGCAGAGGGCCAGGATGCGGATGCCGAATCGGCCGGCCACCGTACACACGATGGTAAAAAAGACAAGGAAATCACTGACGGTGTAAAAAACGAGCACGCCGCCCACCGTCTGCTGGCAAACGTGATGCACCTCGCCGGGATATACTTTTCGCGTCTTCATGGCGCAAGATATCCACAAGAAGGCTCAGAAGCAAGAATCGTAAAAAAAGTTGTGTTGTTTTACATGCTTTTTGTGTGTTTCTTACGATTTTTCACTCCCAAACCACCCAGCTCCGGTCCAGCAAAATGCGCTTGGGCGCCCCGGCCGCTCCGCCAATCTGGTAGTCCGGAATGCGGTCTGTCAGGAGGGCCACCGCCCGGTTCACCCGGGCAATGTTCACGTTGACCTCGTTGTTGAAGCAGTCCAGCATCCGCGCCACCCGCTCGTCTATGGCCGATGGGTCGCAGCTCCGGCTCACTCTGCGGTAAAAGCTCCGGAGCTCCCTTTCGTAGGAGGCCATCTGCTTGAGCGGAATTCCCTCCGGGTGCCTCAGGAACAGGAGTAGGACAGACTTGGCCATCGGCCTAAGCTTGAGTTCGCTCGGGCCGATATAAATCCGCAGTTCCCGCGTTACCCTTACCTTCCGGACCGGTAGCGGCGGCCTCACGCCCCGCCTTTCCATCTCCTGCGACGCCCGCCTCACGAAGGAAAGCAGTTCCTCCGTCTCCATTTCTTCCAGGCGGTTTCCATAAAGCTCCTGCGGGCTTTCTAACGCCACGCCTGTCAGGTAAAACAGTGCCAACAGTGCCGTCATGCTGCAAAGATAACACTAAGGCTCCAATCCCCTTGACAACTAACTTGTTGATTATCATGTGTTTCCCGTACATTTCTCGTTCGTTTTTTGAACGAGAAATAGTATGCAAGTCTATGAGGTTCAATTACTTAGCTGTCAAGGCAAAAACAAAAACCGCAGGCCAGGGAGGTCTGCGGTAAGTGTCTTGGATGCAAAAAGCGGACTACCAGCGGTCTTCGTCAGATACGGAGAGCTTTTTGCGGGCGTGACGACGGCGGGCGTTCAGGACGCGGCGGCCGTTGGCGGAAGCCATGCGGGCGCGGAAGCCGTGCTTATTCACACGCTTGCGGCGGGAGGGTTGAAATGTTCTTTTCATGATATCTCTTTTTTATATTTTTCGCGTAAGGGACTGCAAAGGTAGTAAATCTATGCGAAACCGCCAAATTATTTTTCAATGTGAATCACCAGTTTTCCTTCATACCAGGGGTCGTCCAGCCAGGAGGAGATTCTCCAGGTATGTACGCTGCCTTTGGGAAGATGATAACGGGCCATCACCTGGGCAATCTCCGGGTTCACGTCTCCGCCTTTGAGGTAGAGGATGCCCTTTCGGTAGCACCCTTTCACCCAAGGGTAGAAGTCCGGAAGGGAGGCCACGGCGCGGGACACTACATAGTCGAATTCCCGTCCCAGGGACTCTGCGCGGGCGTTCACCACTTCCACGTTCTCAAGCCCCAGGGCCCGGGAAACGGCCGATGCCACGATGGTCTTCTTCCCCACGGAGTCGCAGAGCACGAAGGAAGCCTCCGGGAACAAGATAGCCAGCGGAATGCCCGGGAAGCCGCCGCCGGTGCCCAGGTCCAGGATGCTGGCCGATGAGAAGCTGTCCCACAGGCCCGGAACCTCGGAGAGGTATCGGCCTATGGCCAGCGAGTGCAGCACATGGTGGCTGTAGAGATTGTCTATGTCTTTGCGGGAAATCACGTTAATCTGCGCGTTCCATTCCCGGTACAAGGCATCCAGGGCGTCAAAACGCTCCTTCTGCAGCGGCGTAAGTTCAAAGCTGTTCATTCCTCTTCCCCCCTTAGCATCATTTTGGAAAGGTGCTCCTTGCCCCGGCGGATGCGGGTGCGCACCGTGTTCAGTTCCAGGCCCAGTTCCCGGGCAATCTCCTCGTATTCCAGCTCCTCTATCATGTATTTGATCATCACGTCTTTATACAGGCTGGGCAGTTCGTCAATATAGCCCATCAGACGCTCATGCATCTCGTCGTTGATAATTTCCTCTTCGGGCGTGAAGTCCGTAAGCGGAGCGTTCCCTTCGGAGGAATCGGTCTTGTGGAGAATGCCCTCCTTCTTCTGGCTCTCCCGCTGGATGCTCTCCAGGTGGTCCAGGGCGGTGCGGGTGGCGATGGTCAGGAGCCAAGGACGGAATTCCCGCTCCGTGTCAAAGCTGCCCAGCGCAGCGAAGGCTTTTTGGAAAGTCTCCAGCACAACATCGTCGGCATCGGCCTTCCACTGGAAATAGCCGCTCACACGCCCCCGGACCGATTTTTCATGAATCTGATACAGCATCCGGTAGGCCATCTGGTTTCCCTGCATGGCTTTCAGAACCAGTTCTTTTTCTTTTGCGTCCATAGGCTAATGGGCTTCTAACCAGTTGGCGCCTGCGCTGCATTCCACCGTGAGGGGAACGCTCAGGCTAATCACATGTTCCATCACGTCTTTCACCAGCGCCTGGAGCTCCGGCACCTCGGAGGGAATGGCGTCAAACAGCAGTTCGTCGTGAATCTGCAGCACCATCTTGCTCTTCATGCCCTTTTCCTTCAGGCGGGCGGCTACCTGAATCATGGCCAGTTTGATGATATCGGCCGATGTCCCCTGGATGGGCGCATTCACGGCATTGCGCTCGGCCAGGGACCGGACGGTGGCGTTGCGGGCATGGATGTCCGGCAGGTAGCGCCGGCGGCCGAAAAGGGTTTCTACGTAGCCGTTCTCCCGCGCGAAGGCCACCGAGTCGTCGATGAACGAGCGGATGGCGGGGAAGGCGGTGAAATAGTCGTCGATCAGGGCCTTGGCGGCGCTGCGGGTCAGGTGCAGCCTTTGGGCCAGGCCGAAGGAAGAGATGCCGTACATGATGCCGAAGTTGGCCGTCTTGGCCATGCCGCGCTGTTCCCGCGTGACTTCGGAAACGGGGATGCCGAAGATTTTGGCGGCCGTGGCGGCATGCACGTCCTCTCCGTCGCGGAAGGCCTGCGTCAGGTGGGCGTCGCAGCTCAGATGGGCCATGATGCGCAGCTCGATCTGCGAGTAATCGGCCGATACGATAACTCCGTCCGGGGTGCCCGGCACGAAGGCCTTGCGGATTTCCTTGCCGCGTTCCGTGCGGATGGGGATGTTCTGCAGGTTGGGGTTGGAGCTGGACAGGCGCCCGGTGGCCGTCAGGGCCTGGTTGAAGGTGGTATGCACGCGCCCGTCCTTCTGGGAGATGTACGAGGGGAAGGGCTCGATATAGGTGGAAAGGAGCTTTTTGACGGCCCGGTATTCCAGGATTTCGTTCACGATGGGGTGCCGGTCCGCGATGGTGAGGAGGGTGGCCTCGTCCGTGCTGTACTGGCCCTTGGTACTGCGCTTGGCCTTGGGGTCCAGGGCCAGCTTGTCAAACAGGAGCTCTCCCACCTGTTTGGGGGAGGAGATGTTCAGCTGCGGCTCATCGGCCATTTCCCGGATGCGGTTTTCCCGCTCCGCCAGCTCTTTCCTCAGACCGTCGGCAAAGACCTTGAGCTGGGACAGGTCCACTTTCACGCCGTCCCGCTCCATCTGCGCGAGCACCTTGGCCAGGGGCTCCTCCATCCGGTAGTAGAAGTCCGGCAGGTCTTCCTTGAGCTTGTCTCCCAGCGGCAGCAGCACGGCCGCCTCCTTCAGGCGGGGGGAGTCCTCCTCTTCAGGAGCCTCATCGAAGAGGGAGCCGGTAGCGGCCGGGGCCGATGCTTCGACGGACACCCCCAGGTACGTCTGCGAGAGGGCCTGCAAGTCATGGCTGCGTTCCGGATTCAGGACATAGTGCATGAGCTCGATGTCGTTCCAAGTACCCTCCAGGCTTATTCCGTCTTCGCTCAGGAACTTGGAAATGCGTTTGAGGTCTACGCCGTATTTGGCCACGGAAGGGTTCTCCAGCAGGGTTTTGGCCTCCTTGGGGTCTCGGCAGACGGCGACATTTACGCCATCGCTGAGGGCGAACCCGGAGGGGAGGGCCAACAGACCGATTTTGGCGGGTTTGCTTTCCAGGATTTGCCGCACGCTGCACAAAATGGGGTCAATTTGCGTAACGGGTGGCTCGGTGGAGCCACTGGCTACGCGTTCTGGACCAGAATCGCGTAACGGGTGGCCGGGCTCTGTCTTTCCAATCAGGTAACGCTTCAGGGAGGCAAACTCGTACCGGTCAAACAGCTGGGAGAGTCCGGATTGGTACATCCCGGTATATTGCATGTCCTCCACGCTCACAGGCAGGCCGATGTCCGTTTTGATGGTGACCAGCTGCTTGGAAAGGGCCATGTGCGGCTGCGCTTCCCGGAACATTTCCTGCTGTTTGGCCGACAGTTCCGAAAGGTGGGCATAGATGTTCTCTACGCTGCCGTACTTGGCGATGAGCTTGGCCGCGCCCACTTCTCCCACGCCCTTCACGCCGGGCACGTTGTCGGCCGTGTCTCCGCAGATGGAGAGCATGTCAATCACCTGGGCGGGCTCCGAGATGCCCCACTTCCGGCACAGGGCCTCCGTGTTCACCAGCTCCGCCTCGGCCCCGCTTTTGCCGGGCTTGAGCTGGAAGGTGTGCGGGCCCAGCAGCTGTCCGTAGTCTTTGTCGGGGGTGACCAGGTACACATCCAGCGTGTCCGAGGCGTATTGGGCGGCCACGGAGCCCAGGACGTCGTCGGCCTCGAAGCCGGGCATCATGAGCACGGGGATGTTCATCTTCTGAACCAGCTCCGTGAGGGGCTCCAGGGCTTCTATCACCAACTGCGGGGTAGGGGGGCGCGTGCCCTTGTACTCCGGGTACAGCTGGTTGCGGAAGGTGCCTCCCGGCGGGTCGAAAGCCACCGCCACATGGCTGGGCTTCTCCCTTTCCAGCATCTCTAAAAGGTATTTGGTGAAGCCGTAGAGGATGGACATGTCCTCCCCCTTGGAGTTAATCATGGGCCTGCGCAGGAAGGCATAGTACATCTTGAATACCAGCGCGTGCCCGTCTATGAGAAAAAGTTTACCTGGCATAGCCTTCAAAGATACGAAAAAAATCAGAACTTGACTTTTACAAGCAGGGGGAAATGGTCGGAAAGGCGGGCGGTGCCTTCCGTAAG
>CAMOKK010000027.1 GCA_946617545.1 uncultured Bacteroidales bacterium
GCGGTGGATGCGGCGGGGAATGGAGACCAAAATTTCGTACGGAATGGTTCCCAGGATGGCGGCCAGCTCGGAGACGGTGGGGTCTTTTCCGAAGATGGTGACGGTGTCTCCCACCTCGCAGGGGACGCCGGTCACGTCCAGCATGCACATGTCCATGCAGATGTTGCCGATGGTGGGCACCCTGTGGCCGTTCACGCTGAAGGAGGCGGCGCCGCGGCCCAGGTGGCGGTCTATCCCGTCGGCATAGCCCACCGGGATGGTGGCGATGCGGGTGCCGGCGGAGGCGTGGCCCCATCGGCCATAACCGATGGTCTCTCCCTCCCTGAGCTCCTTCACCTGCAGCACCTTACACTTCAGCGAAGCCACCGGGGCCAGCTCTTTTCCGGGAAGGGCGCTGATGCCGTAGATGCCGATTCCCAGGCGCACCATGTCGTACTGGTACTGCGTGAAGCGCTCGATGCCGGCCGAATTCAGGATGTGGCGCATGGGCATGTAGCCTATTCCGTCGGCTATCTGCCGGGTATATTTCTCAAAAAGCTCCAGCTGGCCGAGGGTGAAGGCATCCTGCTCCGGGTCCTCTGCCACGCAGAGGTGGGAAAACAGGCCTTTCACCTTCACTTCCGGGGTTTCCTTAAGCACTTGGATGAGCTCCGGGAGTTCCTCTTCCATGAAGCCCAGGCGGTGCATGCCCGTGTCCAGCTTGATGTGGACGGGATAGTCCGTCATCCCCTTTTCCCGCAGGATGCCGGCGAGTTTCCTGAGCGCATAGACATTGGGAATGGAGGGTTCCATGCGGGTTTCGATGATTTCCGGGTAGAAGTCCGTACCGGCGGTGAGCACCAGGATGGGCAGGGAGATACCGTTGCGGCGGAGCTCAAGCCCTTCCACCGGATAGGCCACGGCCAGGTAATCGGCCCCGGCTCGCTGCATCATGGCGGCAAACTCCACGCCTCCGTGCCCGTACGCATTGGCCTTGACCAAAACCAGCAGCTTGGTCTGAGGCTCCAGCAGGGAGCGGAAGTATCGGTAGTTATCCGTTGCGGCCTTGAGGTTGAGCTCCAGGCGGGAAAAATCATCTTGAATCACGGTGCAAAATTAATATTTTGGACTGACAAATCGGCATAAAATGTTTATTTTTGCAGGGGCGGTGCAATTTTTGAGGGGAAAGGTTCAAACAAAAAGCTTATGACTATGTCCGGTTCTGCCATTTGGCTTCTGATGATTGTAATCATGATACTGAGTTATGTGATTCAGTACATGCTCCAACGGCGTTTTGACAAATATGAGGAAGTGCCCGTGGGAATGACGGGGGCCGAGGTGGCCAGCCGCATGCTGGCCGCGCACGGTATCCGGGACGTCAACATCGTATCCATCCCCGGCAAGCTCACAGACCATTACGACCCCACCACCCGCACGGTGAACCTGAGTGAGAAGGTTTATTATGGCCGCTCGGTGGCCGCTGCAGCCGTGGCCGCCCACGAGTGCGGGCATGTGGTGCAGCACGCCACGGGCTATGCCTTCCTGAAGATGCGCTCGGCCCTGGTACCCGTGGTCTCTTTCTCCAGCAACATCGTTTCCTGGGTGCTGCTGGCGGGGGTGCTCCTGATTAACGTGATGCCTTCGCTGCTGTGGATAGGCATCGCCCTCTTTGCCCTCACCACGCTGTTCAGCTTCATTACCCTGCCGGTAGAAATCAATGCCAGCAGCCGGGCCGTAAGCTGGCTGGAAGGCGCCGGCATCGTGAACTACGAGACCAAACCCATGGCCGTGGACGCCCTCCGCTGGGCCGCCTACACTTACGTGATTGCCGCCCTGGGCTCCCTGGCCACGTTGCTGTATTATATCGCCATCGGAACCGGCAACCGGCGCAATTAGAGCATCAAGCCGGCTTTCACCTTCTGCGCGGCCTCGTCACCTTTCAGATAACGGAGGATGGCGAGGCCGAAGTTTACGGCATGCCCGGCTCCGCGGCCGGTGATGAGGCGTCCGTCGGTAACGGCGCTCTCGGGGGTAAAGACAGCCCCCTTAGCCTTCAGGGTATCCTCAAAGCCGTCAAAGCAGGTGAAGCGGAGCCCTTCCAGGCCGGGAAGCTGCGACACCACCAGGCCGGGCGCCGCGCAGATGGCGGCCACGGCACCGCCGCGCTCCCAGTGGTCCTGCAGGATTTCCATCAGTTCGGCGTGTTCCGCCAGGTTCTTGGAGCCGGGCATGCCGCCGGGAAAAATCATCACGTCGGAGGCGTCGGTTCCGGGTTCCATCACTTCCAGATCGGCCCAGGATGTATCGGCCGATACACAGAGCCCGTGCGAGCTCTCCACCAGATAGTTGTCCGTAATGGAAACGGTGATGACCGGCACGCCGCCGCGCAGCAGCACGTCCCGCGTTCCCAGGGCTTCCATGTCCTCGAAGCCATCGGCCAGAAAAATATGAACTCCTTTCATTATCTCTTGTCTTTGAAAAAATCCAACATCAACTGTACGCATTCTTCCTGCAGGATGCCGCCCACGGCCTCCGTGCGGGGATGGAGCAGGGAGGGCGTGAAAATGGAATAGCCGCGGCGCTGGTCCGGGGCGCCGTACACCACCCGGCCCAGCTGGGCCCAGGCCATGGCGCCGGCGCACATGGGACAGGGCTCCACGGTCACGTACAGTGTGCAGTCACTCAGGTACTTGCCGCCCATAGATTCCGTGGCGGCGGTAATGGCCAGCATTTCCGCATGGGCGGTGGTGTCGTGCAGACGCTCGGTCTGGTTGTGTCCCCGGCCGATGATACGCCCTTTCCACACCACCACGGCGCCGATGGGAATTTCCCCCGCCGCGGCCGCCTCACGGGCTTCACGGAGGGCCTCCCGCATGTATTTCTCGTCTTGCTCCATACTTGTGCAAAGATACGAAAAATAATCTTCTCTTGACCTTGACAACTAACTATCACATTCTCAGAAACTTCCATACTATTTCTCGTTCGTTTTTTGAACGAGAAATGTACAGCAACACACTGTTAGTCAACCACTTGACTGTCAAGCCAAGACAGGCAGAAGGCAACAAAAAAAGGACCTTGTGAAGGTCCTTTTTTTGTTGAACTGCAGCGATTCGAACGCTGACTGAGGGAACCAAAATCCCTAGTGCTACCATTACACCACAGTTCAATACCGGGGTGCAAAGATATAACTTTTCTTTGAGAAAAAAAAGGTGAGCGCTCAATCGAGCTTCTCACCTTTTTCATTCAGCATTTCATGTTGCAGGACCGTGAAATCGGTTACTTCCACCAGTTCCAGCTTTACCTTGTAGCGTTTGCGCCATCTGGTAAGGAAGGAATTGAACAGACCCCGTTTCAGATAAGCGCCCAGGATGGGACTGGTCTTGAGGGTGATGGACCGGATTCCTTTTTCAATGACATAGAAGGCAATCTTGCGCTCAATTTCTTCGTCAATGACCACACTGGAGTGAATCTTTCCGGTGCCATGGCACACGGGACACTGTTCCGAGGTATTGATTTCCGTAACGGGCCGGATGCGCTGGCGGGTAATCTGCATTAGGCCGAACTTGGTGAGCGGCAGCACGTTGTGCTTGGCCCTGTCGGCTTCCATAAGCTCCTGCATGTACTTGTGGAGGGCGTTTTTGTGCTCGTTGGATTCCATGTCTATGAAATCCACAATCACGATGCCTCCCATGTCCCGGAGCCTTAACTGCCTTGCAATTTCTTCGGCGGCAATCTTGTTCACCTCGAAGGAGTTTTCCTCCTGGTCGTTGGTCTTGGTGCGGATGCCGCTGTTTACGTCAATTACATTCAGCGCTTCGGTGGTCTCGATTACCAGATACGCGCCCTGCCGCATGGGTACCACCTTGCCGAAGGAGCCCTTGATCTGACGGGTGACCTCAAAATGGTCAAAGATGGGCTGCTTGCCTTCGTAGAGATGGACAATCTTTTCCTGCTCGGGAGAAATAAGCGAAACATACTTCCGGGCTTCTTCGGCCACACGGGGGTCGTTGATCCAAATGTTGGAGAACGAGTCATTGAGGAGGTCCCTCAGTACGGTTGTTGTTTTGCTGTACTCCGTGAAGAGCAGCTGGACGGTCTTGGACTTGGCAATCTTCTTGAACGAATCTTCCCATTTCTGAATGAGGGACTGGGTTTCCGCAACCAGCGTGGCGGCGTTCTTGCCTTCTGCGGCCGTGCGGATGATGGCCCCGTAATTTTGGGGAAGAATGCTCCTGACCAGTGTCTCGAGTCTACGTTTCTCTTCCTTCGATTCTATCTTCTGGGAGATAGACACCTTCTGGGCGAAGGGGAGAAGTACAATGTTTCGGCCTGCCAATGAAATTTCCGCAGTCAGTCGTGAACCCTTTGTGGAGATGGGTTCCTTCACTATCTGGACCACCACCATCTGTCCGGGGCGGAGAATTTCTTCCATTCGGCCCTCCTTGGGGAGGGGTTCTCCTATCTTGATTCCGGAATACAAATCCTTCAGATTCGTATTGGAATTGGATTCCCGTACAAACTGGTCAAAGGCGTGGAAGTAGAGTCCCAGGTCCAGGTAATGGATGAAGGCTTCCTTCTTGTCTCCGATATCCACAAAGGCAGCATTGAGATTGGGGAGAATCTTCTTTACCTTTCCCAGGTAAACGTCTCCTACCGAAAACTGGTTCCCCGTGCTGGACTCCGTGTTGTACTCTATCAGCCGATGGTTTTCCATGAGGGCGATATGTACTTCCGTTGACGTTACGTCAACAATCAGATCTTTGTCCGGTTTTTCAGACTCCATTTGGAAATTAATGGTTTGGTATGAAAAAGGGCCTGCGCCATGTGGGTAAGCCCTTTACTGTCAGAAGAAGCTTAATTCTTACTTCTTCTTGTGGCGGTTCTTGCGCAAACGCTTTTTGCGCTTGTGCGTCGCCATCTTGTGTCTTTTATGCTTCTTACCGTTAGGCATAATATAAAAAAATTAAAGGTTATTTCTCCTTGACAGCGTTAACGAAGCTCTTGGCAGGCTTGAAAGCCGGAATGTCATGGGCGGGGATGGTCATGGTGGTCTTGCGGGTGATGTTGCGGGCAGCCTTCTGAGCGCGGTGCTTGATGATAAAGCTGCCGAAGCCACGCATATACACAGGGTTGCCGGCAATCAAGGACCCCTTCACTACGGTGGTGAATTCTTCGATGACGGCCAGTACCTGAGCCTTTTCAATTCCGGTAGTCTTAGCTACTTCGTTTACAATTTCTGCCTTAGTCATAGTTTTTATAGTTTTAAAATTTAGTTTCCGTGAAGGGAAAAACTTGGCAAAATTAGAGTTAATTTTTGATATTTCAAAATGATAGGCCTCTTTTTCTTTTGGCACGCATCTTGAGCATATAGGGGACCGGGGCTATTGCGCCCCAAAATATGACAAATTGGCAGACAATATGAATTTTTTAGACAATATCATGAATACTCCACAGGGAGTGGAAGTCAACATCATGCCCGTGGTGGGTGAAGCCGCCTCCATGAAAGTGGACACCTCGCAGCTTCCTCCCGCCCTTCCGGTGCTTCCCCTCAGGAACGCCGTGATTTTCCCCGGAACCGTTTTCCCGGTTACGGTGGGCAGGGAAAAGAGCATCAAACTGGTTTCCGACGTAGAAAGCGGAACCGGTTGGCTGGCCGCCATCCCCCAGGCCGATATTTCCGTGGAAGACCCCACGGAAGCGGATTTGTGCACCCACGGCACCGTGTGCAAGCTCATCAAGACCCTGGAGATGCCGGACGGCAGCGTCACAGCCATCCTGCAAGGCTCGCAACTGGTGAGCCTGGAATCCGTGGTGTCCGACGAGCCCTACATGACGGCCCGCGTGAACTATATAGAAGAGGTCATGCCCGAAGACGCGGACGAAAGGGAGCTCCGCGTCCTGGCCGATTCCCTCAAGGAAAAGGCCGCCCTCATCGTCAAATCCGCCTCCTTTGCTCCCAAGGAGGCCATCGGCGCCCTCCGCAGCATTGACAACTTCCATTTCCTGGTGAATTTCATCGCCACCACCATCGAGGTGGAAAACTTCCAGGAAAGGACGGCGCTGCTGCCCATCACCAACGTGCAGGAACGCGGCATGGCCCTCCTGAGAGTCCTGGACGCCCAGACACAGCTGCTCCAAATCAAGCAGGAAATCAACCAGAAGGTAAAGACGGACATCGACCAGCAGCAGCGGGAGTACTACCTCAACAACCAGCTCCGCACCATCCAGGAAGAGCTGGGCATGGACGAGGGAGAAGAGTTCGAAAAGATGCGCCGCCGGGCCGATGAAAAAAAATGGTCCAAGGAAGTGCGTGCCATCTTTGACAAGGAAATGGCCCGCCTGGAGAAATACAACCCCAGCTCGCCGGACTACAGCATCCAGTACGCCTACATCCAGTTCATGCTGGACCTCCCCTGGGGAGAGATGTCCGACGACAACCTGGACCTCTCTCACGCGCAGGAGGTGCTGGACCAGGACCACTTCGGCCTGGACCAGGTGAAAGACCGCATCATCGAATACCTGGCCGTGCTCAAGCTGAAGGGCAATATGAAATCCCCCATCCTGTGCCTCTGGGGCCCTCCCGGAGTGGGAAAGACATCCCTGGGCAAGTCCATCGCCCGGGCCCTGGGACGCAAATATATCCGCATCTCCCTGGGCGGCATGCACGACGAGGCGGAGATTCGCGGCCACCGCAAAACCTATGTGGGCGCCCTTCCGGGCCGCATCCTGAGCGGCATCCAGCGGGCCGGCACCTCCAATCCGGTGATAGTCCTGGACGAGATTGACAAACTTTCCTCCGACTTCAAGGGAGACCCTTCCAGCGCCCTGCTGGAGGCCCTGGACCCGGAGCAGAACAGCACTTTCCACGACAACTACTTAGACGTGGACTACGACCTGTCCAACGTCCTGTTCATCACCACGGCCAACGGCATTGGCACCATCCAGCCCGCCCTGAAAGACCGTATGGAGATGATTAACGTCTCCGGTTATCTGGCCGAGGAAAAACTCCAGATTGCCCACAACTACCTGGTTCCCAAGCAGCTCACGGAGCATGGCCTGCGGGCCGATGAGCTTTCCGTCTCCGACGAAGGCCTTAAGGAAATCATAGACCAATACACCCATGAGAGCGGCGTCCGCGGCCTGGAGAAGCAGATTGCCAAACTGGCCCGCGTCACGGCCAAGAAGATGGCCATGGGGCAGGAATTCCCCAAAGTCATCGGCCCGGAGCACCTGCGGGAGTACTTGGGCCTTCCCACCGCCTTCCACGACGACGTGGCCGGCAACGAGGGCGTGGGCGTGGTCACCGGCCTGGCCTGGACGGAGATGGGCGGCGAGGTCCTCTTTGTGGAGAGCCAGGTATCGGCCGGAAAGGGCAACCTGTCCATGACCGGAAACCTGGGAGACGTGATGAAGGAAAGCGCCCAGATTGCCTGGCAGTACATCAAGGCCCATCCCGAGCTGGCCAAAATGACCACCGAGGAGTTCATGGCCAAGGACATCCACCTGCATGTGCCGGAGGGCGCCACCCCCAAGGACGGTCCGTCGGCCGGCATCACCATGGTGAGTTCCATGGTGAGCGCCCTCAGGGGACAGGCCCCCGGAAAGGGCATCGCCATGACGGGAGAAATGACTTTGCGCGGCCGTGTGCTGCCGGTGGGAGGCATCAAGGAGAAGATTCTGGCCGCCAAGCGCGCGGGCGTTCATACCATCGTGATTTCGGAAGAAAACCGAAAAGATGTGGAAGATATCAAGGAAATTTACATAAAAGGTCTTATCTTTGTCTATGTGAAAACGATAGCCGATGTTATCGACTTTATTTTTTGAGATTCTTCGCTTCGCTCAGAATGACAAGTGTCGCCCTGAATGACAAATGTCATCCTGAAGACCGGAGGGACGGAGAATCCGTTTATAGACAAAATGGACGTAAAGATAGAACAAAGCTGGAAAGACGCACTGGCGCCGGAGTTCGGGAAACCGTACTTTGAGCAGCTGGTGCGCTTTCTACATCAGGAAAAAGCGGCCGGTAAGGTAATCTACCCGCGTGGAAGCCGGATTTTCCACGCCTTCGAGCTCACGCCCATAGAGCAGGTCAAAGTGGTCATCCTGGGGCAGGACCCGTATCACGGTCCCGGCCAGGCTATGGGCCTTTCCTTCTCCGTCCCCAACGGCGTTCCGGCCCCGCCCTCCCTCCAGAACATTTTCCGGGAAGTGGAGACGGACCTGGGCGTCCGCATGAGCGGGGCCACCTCCCTGGAGCCCTGGGCCCGCCAGGGGGTGCTCCTCCTCAACAGCGTCCTCACCGTGGAAGCCGGACACCCCACTTCCCACAGCGGTATTGGCTGGCAGCAGTTCACGGACGCCGTCATCTCCACCCTGTCGGAGCGAAGAAGCGGCCTGGTGTTCCTCCTGTGGGGCCGCTTCGCCCAGCAGAAGCAAGAGCTCATAGACAGGCAGAAACACCATATCCTATTGGCTGCACACCCCTCCCCGCTGGCCCGGGGCGCCTTTTTCGGCTGTCGGCACTTTTCCCAAACCAACGATATCCTCACCCGGGAGGGACTCTCTCCCATAGACTGGCAATTATGAACCGCATCGCACTTTTTCCCGGCTCCTTCGACCCCTTCACGGCCGGTCACCTGAACATTCTCCGCCGTGCCCTCACCATGTTTGACGAAGTGGTGGTGGCCGTGGGCATCAACCAGGACAAACCCGGTTTCTTTGACATGGACAAGCGCCTGGAAATCATCCGCCAGGCCACCGAGGGAATGGACGGCGTAAGCATTGTCAAATATGACAACCTCACCATCGACGCCTGCCGGGAAAGGGGCATCCGCCACATTGTAAGGGGTGTCCGCAACATGATTGACTTCGAGACGGAGCGTTCCATCGCAGACGCCAACCGCCGCCTGGCCCCGGAAATAGAGACCATCATCATCCCCACGGCCCAGGAATTCGCGCATATCAGCTCTTCCGCCGTCCGGGACATCCTGCGCCACGGCGGAGACATTTCCAGCTTCATTGCCGAGGGGGTGACGCTATGAAAAAGTTCCTGACCGCCATCCTGCTCTTATCGGCCTGCCTTGTGGCGGGAGCGCAGCAACCCTATCCGGAACTGGGGGCCAAGCTGGACCAGTATTTCCTGGCCCTGTCCGGAGAAAGCGCCGCCGTGCAGAGTGAGGAATGCGATTTTCTCATCGAGACCTGCCAGGATTCCCTGGTAAGGCAGTACACCGCCCTCAAGATTTACGACCACTACCTCAAGTCCCGCATTATGGGAGACGACGCCGTGGCCGTCTATGTGGCCCGCAAGTGGTTCCTGTCGGGAGCCGTTCCCATGAAAACGGAAGAAGACCTCTTCCATGCCCGGCTCTTCGTGCAGTTCAACGAGTCCTCCCTCATCGGCTCCCCCGCCCCGGTGCTCACCCTCTTTGCCCCGGACAGCAGCCGGATGCGGATTCCCCTCCGGAAGGAGGGCCGATACAGCGTCCTGTACTTCTATGACGCCGGCTGTTCCACCTGCAAGCGGGAAACGCCCCGGCTGCAGGCCCTGGCGGAGGAAGGCCGATACCCCGTCAGCTACTATGCCATCTACACGGGCGCATCGGCCCCGGAATGGAGCGCCTGGCGGGAGGGAAAGGAGGCCTTCACCCACCTCTGGGACCCGGAGGTGAGCTCCAACTGGCAGATGCTTTACGGCGTGCTCCAGACCCCCAAGCTGTTTCTGGTGAACCCGGACGGGGTTATCGTGGGGCGCGGCCTGGACAGCGGAGCCCTGGAGCTGCTGCTGAAGCGGGAACTGGGGCAGGAGGAATACGTCTATGGAGAATCGGCCGAAATGGAGCGCCTGCAACAGCTGTTCAGCGCCTACGGAGACAGCCTCAAGGTGGCCGATGTAATGGACGTGGCCGGCTACATGGCCCAAAGGACCTTCGGGGAAGGAGACCTGGGGGCCTACAAGCAGGCTTTCGGAGACCTGCTGTACTACCTCTTCTCCCAGCGCACGGAAGTGTACCGCGACGCCTCCATCCCCTTCATCCAGAAATACATCCTGCAGCCGGACATCTGGGACACGGAGGCCGACAAGGCCCAGGTTTCCTCACTGGGAGAGCTGATGCTTTCCCTGGCCCAAAGGACCCCCGTGGGTACGCAGATTCCGGACCTCACGGTACCGGGAACGCTGCGCCGCAAGGGCTGTCTCTTTGCCCGTCCCGTCAAGGAAGGCACTTTCCGGCTCCGGAAACTGAAGGGGAATCCCACCTATCTGGTGTTCTATACCGGCGGCTGCGAGGCCTGCCGGGAGCTACTGGACAAAGTGGACGCCCTGGTACAGGAAAAGCGCAAGACGAAGGTGCTCCTGATAGACATGGACGCCCTGTATGAAAGCCAGCCGGACAAGGCCACGGAACTGTTGGACAGCTTCGACCTTTCCGTGATGCCCTTCGTGCTCCAGATGGACAGGAAAGGAATCATCTTACACAAATACGTACAACTGTAGTATGGCCAGAAAAGCAAAACCCATCGCCGGTGTAGATCCGGAATATCTGGAGAAGCAAAAAGCCATGCTCCGGCGCCACAACCGTTACATGCTCTATTTCAATGACAGCGAAATGGCCGCCATCGAAGAGTACTGCTCCCGTTTCAAGGTACACGCTAAAGCTACCCTTTTCCGGGAGGCCATCCTGTCCAAGGTTTTGTCTGAATTGGAGGAAAACCACCCAACGCTGTTTTAAGCACCCATTGCCTTGACAACTAAGTAATTGACACCGTGTCGGTTATAGTACATTTCTCGTTCGATTTTTGAACGAGAAATGTACTATAATGCAATAACAGTCAACGAGTTATTTGTCAAGCTTTTTGCGGCTTTGCTTGCCTACGGCCATGGTTGTACCGGATGGCAGCCACCCTACAACACGTTTTGGGCCGATTTCATGCATCCTGCGTACC
>CAMOKK010000028.1 GCA_946617545.1 uncultured Bacteroidales bacterium
ATCCGTTCACCCTGGACAGCAAGGAACCCGACTGGAGCAAGTTCCAGGACTTCCTGAAGGGCGAGGTGCGTTTTGCATCCCTGTACAAGATGTTCCCGGAGAATGCCCAGGAACTCCTCAGCAAGACGGAAGAGTTTGCCAAGGTGCGCCTGAACACTTACAAGCGCCTGGCCGGAAAATAGTCCGCTTACTTAAGAAAGAAACGGTGGCCCGTCAAAAAGGCCACCGTTTTTTTATTTGGCGAAAACGCTGTTGAAAGCGTTGTTTGCGAGGTCGTAGGCTTGCTGAATCCTGCGGGCATAGCCCAGGAAGATTTCTCCGGAGGGCGTGAGCCTGAGCTCCCGGCCCCGCTCAAAAAGTTCCACACCCAGGGCCTCTTCCAGCGCAGCCACCTGCGCACTAACCGCAGGCTGGGAAATGCCCAGCCCGGATGCGGCCCGCGTGAAATTCCTTTCTTTCTCCACCTCAAGAAAAGCACGGATTTTGCTGTCTTCCAACATAGAAATAAAAAATTTTATCTTTTACAAAAATAATGTAAATTTGTGGGATAGAAAAACCTAATTTCATCTAAATATGAAGAGATTCTTTTTAGCCCTCGCCGCTCTGGCCGTCCTGGTTCCCCAGGCTCAGGCCCAGCAGCCCACCCGTGAGCAGATGGAAGCAGCCATTGCCCAGATGCCCAAAATCCCTAATTCGGATGCCGTAAAAATCGGCCGTCTTGACAACGGTCTCACTTACTACATCCGCCACAACGAACTGCCCAAGGGCCGTGCAGAATTCTACCTGGCCACCAATGTAGGTGCCATTCAGGAGATTCAGCCCCAGCAGGACGGCCTGGCCCACTTCCTGGAGCACATGTGCTTCAACGGCACCAAGAATTTCCCGGACAAGACCATTCTCAACTACCTGCGTTCCATCGGCGCGGAATTCGGCCGCAACATCAACGCCTCCACCGGTTTCGAGGAAACCCAGTACATGCTCAACAACATTCCCGTAGAGCGTGAGAGCGTGGTGGACAGCTGCCTGATGATTCTGGGAGACTATTCCCACTACGTGCTCAACGAGCCCAAGGAGATTGACGCCGAGCGCGGAGTCATCATCGAGGAGCGCCGCACCCGCCGCAACGCCTCCTGGCGTTCCATGGAGCGTTCCCTCCCCTACTACTTCGGAGCCGATTCCAAACTGGCCCAGTGCACGCTCATCGGCACGCAGGAGCACCTGGAAACCTTCAAGTACGAAAGCCTGAACGACTTCTACCACACCTGGTACCACCCCGGCAACCAGGCCGTGATTGTGGTAGGTGACGTAGACGTGGACCGCACCGAGGCCAAAATCAAGGAAATCTTCGGCGCCATCCCCGCCAAGGAGAATCCGCTTCCGAAGCCCATCCAGAGCATTGCCAACCATGCCGAACCCCGCGTAGGCATTATTACGGACCCGGAAACCACCGCCCCCTCCATCGAACTCATCTGGCACAGCGAAGCCATGCCGGAAAGCGTCAACGGAACGGCCCTGGGCCAGGTGACGGACCTTCTGGAGAGCGTCATCCGCATGGTCATGCGCGAGCGTTTCAATGACATCACCTCCAAGCCCGGCTCCGCCTACCTGAGCGGCAGCTTCGGAGTGAGCGACCTTATCTACGAAGACATCGAGGCCGTCATGGGCGATGTCACCCTCCGGGAAGACAACATCCTGGGCGGTTTCAAAGACTTCTACACGGAGCTGGTACGCCTGCAGCGCTACGGCATCACCGACGCCGAGTTCAAGCGCGTAAAGGCCGACTATCTCTCCATGCTGGAAACCCGCGCCAACCGCGCCAGCACCCGTCAGAACCCCGAATTCATCTATCCCATCCTCTCCAACTTCTTTGACAAGGAGCCCATCCTGGAACCGGCCGATGAAAAGGAACTCATCGAGGCCTTCTTCGGCCAGCTCAATGCCGCCGCCATCAGCCAGGCCGTCGCCCAGCTCTGGAGCGGAGAGAACATGGTCATCGTCTATAACGGCCCCGAGAAGGAAGGCATTGCCACGCCTACGGCCGAACAGCTCCTCCAGGTTATCCAGGAGGTGAACGCTTCCGAGATTGCCGCCCCCGAGGGTGAAGACATCCCCGAGGCCTTCCTGGATCCCGCCAAGCTCAAGGGTGCCAAGATTGACAAGACCGCTTCCACCATCTACGGCGCCACCCAGTGGACCCTCAAGAACGGTGTGCAGGTGATTGTCTATCCTACGGACCTCCAGAAAGACCAGATTCTGTTCAACCTCTACAAGGACGGCGGTACCAGCCTCATCTCCGACGAGGATCTCGCCTCCTTCGAGAGCAATGTGCTGACCCTCTTCCAGAGCAACAGCGGTGTATCGGCCTTCTCCGGCACCACCGTATCCAAGATGCTCACCGGCAAGAACCTGAGCGTGAATCCTTACTTCAGCAAGCTCGAAAACGGTATCAACGGCAACAGCACCGTCAAGGACTTCGAGACGGCCATGCAACTGGTATACCTCTATTATATGGAGCCCCGCTTCGATCCCGAAGAGTGGCAGAACGGAATAGACCAAATCAAGGCCGTGCTGCCCAACCTGGTGAACCAGCCCAACTACAAGCTCCAGACAGAGCTCTATAAGACCCTCTATGGCGGCAATCCCCGTCATCAGATGATTTCCGACGAGGTGCTGGCCAAGGCCAACCTGGCCACCGTAGAGAAGAACTGGAAGAAACTCTTTGCCGATGCCGCCGGCGCCAAGCTGGTGATTGTGGGCGATGTGAACCCCGAGGCCATCAAGCCCGTGGTGGAGAAATACATCGGCTCCCTGCCCAAGGGCAAGAAGGCCCTCAATTGGGTAGACAACAACGACGACATTGTGAAAGGCCGCATCGAGAAGGTGATTGAAGTGGACATGCAGACTCCCAAGAGCACCGTCCTTCAGGTCTATACGGCCAATGTGCCTTACAGCTACGAGAAGGACGCCGCCATGGACGCCATCTCCTACATCCTGGACATGCACTACACCGAGAGCCTGCGCGAAGAGGAAGGCGGCACGTACGGCGCCAGCACCTCCGCCACTTTCTCCCGCCGTCCCAAGGAGCAGGCCCTCATCCAGATCTACTTCGACTGCAAGCCCGCCCTCTGCGACAAGCTCCGTGAGCTGGCCATCAAGGGCATCAAGGACTTTGCCGCCAACGGCCCCACCGACGAGGAGCTGAACATGGTGAAGCTGAACCTCCAGAAGAACATTCCGGAAAGCCGTCAGCGCAACTCCTGGTGGAGAAACAACATCGAACTCTACCTCACCTACGGTCAGGACCGCGACGCCGCCTACGAGGCTGCCGTGAACGGGCTCACCAAGGAGAGCATCCAGGCCACCCTGCAGGAAATCCTGGCGCAGGACAACTTCATCGAACTGGTGATGAAGCCCGCCGCCACCGCCGAGGCCGAATAACAAAAAGAGCCCTGCCGTTTGGCAGGGCTCTTTTTTTACGTAGTCAGCGTAACCTTAGGCTTCACTGATGGCTTCGTTGGGGCAGGTTCCTTCGCAGGCGCCGCAATCGATGCACTCGTCGGCGTTGATGACGTAGGAGGCTTCACCGGCGCTGATGGCGCCCACAGGGCAGACTTCTGCACAGGAGCCGCAGGAAACGCAAAGCTCGGGATTGATGATTCTAGGCATAATTTTTAATCTTTTTATTGTTGTTGTGTTGTTTTCTCAAAGTGCGAAGATAGGCATTAAATTTGAAATTAAAAAGAAGAGTAACTAACTTTGTGTGCATGAAAGCTATGTTTTGGACCCTTCTTCTTGCCGCCTCACTGGGCACCTGCGGTACCCGGAATGCAAATAGCACGCCAGTAGTGGAACTCCTGGCCCTGGAAGATCCCCAGACTCCCGAGACGGTGGTTTTTGACAAGACGGTACACGATTTCGGAGACGTGAGCGTAACGGACGGCCCCCTCTCCTGCAGTTTCACCCTCACCAACAAGGGAACGGAGGTCATCAGCATCTACGAGGTGGTTTCCTCCTGCGGCTGCACGGACGTCAAGTGGACCAAGGGCACCATCGCCCCCGGAGAGAGCGGAAGCATATCGGCCACCTACAAGAACGAAGACGGCCCCATGCCCTTTGACAAAACGCTGACCGTTTACATATCCGGTGTCAAAAGGCCGGTGGTGTTGCGTCTGAGGGGCGTGGTGCATGAGAAAAAGAAATCCCTGAGCCAGCTCTACGGAGCGCAGAAGCTCGGGGATTTGGGTCTCAAGGCCCGCAAATTCAAAACCGCCACCCTCAAACAAGGGCTCTC
The DNA here is from genome assembly GCA_946617545.1 of uncultured Bacteroidales bacterium. GTDB lineage: Bacteria > Bacteroidota > Bacteroidia > Bacteroidales > UBA932 > Cryptobacteroides. The sequence continues at coordinate 4,292 of CAMOKK010000028.1, forward strand.
CGTGAGCGAAACCGCCACCGTAGCCAATCTGGGCAAAAAAAACCTGAAGGTAGAATGGGCCGATGTCTCCCCCCAGCTCAGCGTTTCCGTGGTGCCCAATCCCATCCCGGCGGGCAGCACCGCCACCCTCACCTTCACCATCAAGGCCGATTCGGCCCTCTACGGGAAAACAGCCTACCACGCCACGCCCGTCCTGAACGGGAAGAAGGCGGCCGAGGGGCTGGAAGTATCGGCCTATACGCAGGAGAATTTCGCCTCCTGGAGCAGCGAGCAAAGGGATAAGGCACCCCTTCCGGTGATGCAGTCCAGCACCATCAACCTGGGTACGGTGAAACAGGGGGAAAAGAAGGAAATCAGCTTCGAATGTACCAACCGCGGAAAAGAGGCCTTCCATATCTATAAGGCCGATACCGAAGTTCCGGCCCTGAAGGCCGAGGCCCTGCCGGACGTGGCGCCCGGAAAGAAGGAAAACCTCCGTTTCACCCTGGACACCGCCGCCCTCCCCGCAGGAGAGAACGTCATCATGGTGAGCCTCACCACCAATTCTCCCCTCCGCCCGCTTGTAAATCTATTCGTAGCAATCGTGATAAACTGATGGGCAAAGGTAGCCCACCACCTTTGCCCATTCCGTCAATTTTTACTAAATTTGTAGGTTAAATAGAAGACGAATGGCAGAGATTGTGAACACCACCTACAACGACGATTCCATCCAGACCTTGGAATGGAACGAGCATATCCGCCGCAGGGCGGGTATGTATATCGGCCGTCTGGGTAACGGAGACCGCCAGGGAGATGGTATCTATGTGCTCCTGAAGGAAATTGTGGACAACTCCATCGACGAGTTTTCCATGGGCTTCGGCAAGCGCATAGACATCACCATCGAAGACAAGACGGTGACCGTCCGGGACTTCGGCCGCGGCATTCCCCTGAACAAGGTGGTGGACGCTACCTCCAAGCTCAACACCGGCGGCAAGTTCGACGACACCAACTTCAAGAAGTCCGTGGGCATGAACGGCGTGGGCACCAAGGCCGTGAACGCCATGTCCGTGGATTTCTACGTGGCATCGTACCGCGAAGGCCAATGCTCCTATGCCCATTTTTCCCGCGGCACGCTGCTGGAAAGCGCCATCGTCCCGTCCAATGAGAAAAACGGCACCTTCATCCGCTTCACCCCCGACGAGGAAATGTTCAATGACTTCTCCTTCCACATGGAATTTGTGGAAAGCATGGTCAAGAACTATTCCTACCTCAAAAAAGGCCTCACGCTCAACTTGAACGGAACGTCGTACAAGAGCGAGAACGGCCTGCTGGACCTGGTGAGCGAGAACATGAACGAAACGCCCCTCTATCCCCTCATCCACCTGGAAGGGGAAGACATCGAGATTGTGCTCACCCACGGCAACAGCTACGGAGAGAATATCGCCACCTTCGTGAACGGCCAGAACACCCGCGACGGCGGAACGCACCTGGCCGCCTACAGGGAGGCCATCGCCAAAACCTTCAAAGACTTCTACAAGAAGGACTATAAGCCCGAAGACATCCGTCAGGGCATTGTGGGCGCCATTTCCATCCAGATTCAGGAGCCCATCTTCGAGGGCCAGACCAAGACCAAGTTGGGAAGCACCTACATGTGGGAAAAGCAGGTGAAAGGGGCCGACGGAACCTCCTCCGTAGACCGCGGACCCACCATCCGCACCTTCGTGAACGACTTTGTCACCAAATACCTGAACGACTACCTCCACATGCACATGGAGATAGTTCCCATCATTGAAGACAAAATCAAGGCCTCGCAGGCCGAACGCGAGGAGATTGCCGGCGTGCAGAAAAAGAGCCGCGAAAGGGCCAAGCGCACCGCCGTGTACAACCGCAAACTCCGTGACTGCCGCTACCACTTCTCCGACACCAAGTTCCCCAAGGGAATGGAAGACCAGAAGGAAAAGACCTCCATCTTCATCACGGAGGGAGACTCCGCCTCCGGTACCATCACCAAGGTGAGGGACGCCAACAACCAGGCCGTCTTCTCCCTGAGGGGAAAGCCCATCAACTGCTTCAAGGAAAGCCGCAAGCGGGTGGCCGAGAACGAGGAGCTGAACCTCCTCATATCGGCCCTGGGCGTGGAGGAAGACCTGGAAAACCTGCGCTACAACAACATCATCGTGGCCACGGATGCCGATGACGACGGCATGCACATCCGTATGCTGGTGCTCACCTTCATCATGAAGTACTATCCGGAGCTCATCCGTCGCGGCCATGTGTTCATTTTGCAGACTCCCCTGTTCCGCGTACACAACAAGAAGGAGCGCCGCTACTGCTATTCCATCGAAGAGCGGGACAAGGCCGTGAAGCAGCTCAAAACCGGCGTGGAGATTACCCGATTCAAAGGCTTGGGAGAGATTTCCTCCAACGAATTCGTGGACTTCATCGGGGAGAATATGCGCCTGGATACCGTTAAACTGTCCGATGAGGAGTCCATCTCCACCATCATGGAGTTCTACATGGGTATCAACACCTATGAACGGCAGCACTTCATCATGGACAACCTGAGAAGCGAAAAAGAACTGGAAGACGTAAACATCTGATGGCTAAGAAACTGAAAACAAGCGTGAGCCCCCGCTGGGCCAAGTTCTGCGGCTGGCTCCTCAAGAAAATGGGCTGGGAAAGCGTAGGCGGTCCCATGAAAGAGCCCAAGGCAATCGTACTGGGTGTTCCCCATACCACCGTGTGGGATTTCCTGGTATGCTATCTGTTCTATTCCCAATTCGGCAAAGTGGCCCATATCATGGTGAAGAAGAGCTTCTTCTTCTGGCCTTTAGGTCCCATCCTGAAAGCCTGCGGCGCCGTTCCTACAGACCTGAGCAGCCCCGCCACCACCGTGAAAAGCCTTATCGACGTGATGGAAGACGTGGACGAGTTCCACCTGGCCCTGGCCCCCGAAGGCTCCCGCTCCCTCGTAAAAAGATGGAAGAGCGGCTACCACCTGATGGCCAAGGAAACCGGCGCAACCGTATACCTGGGATATTATGACTGGGGCCGCAAGCGAATCTCCGTGGGAGAGCCTTTCGAAATCACAGACGACGCCAAGGCCGACATGGAGCGCATCTACGACCACTATCGGCCCTTAGGGCTGCAAGGCTACCACAAAGACCAGTTTGCCGTACCCGAACCCAAATCCGAAAAATAATGGCCAAGAAAATCAAGAGTCCCTACAAAGCATGGCGCAAGTACCGCAACCGCGAGAATACCTGCACCACCCTTCACAAGGTCTTTGACTACGCCACCACCACTTATGCAAAGAAGGTTGCCTACCAGTTTGTGGACGGCGGCCAGAAATATACCTACGAGGAATTCCGCCGCAAAACCGAGCAGCTCTCCCTGCGCATGACGCGCTTCGGCATCAAGCACGGAGATCGGGTGGCCATCTTCTCGCAGAACATGCCCAACTGGGTGGTGGCCTTCTTCTCCGCCACGGCTTTCGGCCGCGTGGCGGTTCCGGTGCTGCCGGACAGCTCCGAAACCGAGCTCACCAACATCCTCACCCACTCCGAGAGCCGTGTGCTGTTCATTTCCCAGCGCATGATGCCCAAGCTGAGCGAGGAATGCAAGCAGAAGCTCACCCTGATTATCGACATCGAGACCTTCGAGTTCATCAAGAAGAACAAGGAAGACTTCAAGTGCAACGGCTGGGTGAAAGACCCCCAGCCCGACGACCTGGCCTGCATCATCTATACCTCCGGAACCACCGGCAAGGCCAAGGGCGTGATGCTGAGCCACCGCAACCTGGCCAGTAACCTGGCCGCGGCCTTCAAGGCCAAACCGGCCTTCAAGCGCGACCGTTTCCTGAGCATCCTGCCGGCCGCCCACACCTATGAGATGAGCGTTTCCACGCTCTATTCCTTCTATGTGGGCGCCACCTGCTATACTCTCCAGAAACCCCCGACCCCGACCATCCTCATCGCCGCCATGAAGGAGGTGAAACCCACCATCGTGTGTTCGGTGCCGCTGGTTATCGAAAAAGTGGTCAAGAACAGCGTCTGGCCCACCATCTCCAAAAGCCGGGTGCTCTCCTGGATGGAAAAGCACTTCCCCCGTATCCTCCACTGGTTCATCGGCCGGAAGATGGTCGCTTCCTTCGGCGGAAAACTGGAGTTTCTGGGCGTGGGCGGTGCCAAACTGGACCCGGCCGTAGAGAAATTCCTCATCGAATGCCATTTCCCCTACGCCGTGGGCTACGGCCTTACGGAAACGGCTCCGCTGGTGTGCAACGTGATGGTGAACAAGAAAAAGCACCTGGGTTCCATCGGCCCGGCTTCCTACAAGGTGGAAGTGCGTTTGGACAATGTGAATCCGGAAACGGGAGAAGGAGAAATTGTAGTGCGCGGCCACAATGTGATGCTGGGCTACTACAAAGACCCCGAACGCACGCTCCAGGTCCTGGACGACGACGGCTGGTTCCACACCAACGACATCGCCTGCATGGATGAAAATGGTATCTACTACATCAAGGGCCGTCTGAACAACACCATCCTGGGCCCTTCCGGAGAAAATATCTACCCGGAAGAAATTGAGCAGGTTATCAACAACATGGAAGGCGTGGAGGAATCCCTGGTAATGGAAAGGGACGGCAAGCTGGTGGCCCTGGTGAAATTCCAGGACAATGTGATAGACTGGGACCTGGCGGCCGAGGACAAATGGTTCGAGGAGTTGGAAGCCCGCAAGAAGGCCGTCCTGAACTGGGTGAACAAGACCGTAGGCAAGAACTCCAAGATTGGCGAAGTGGATGCCATGAAGGAGCCCTTCGAGAAGACGGCCACCCAGAAAATCCGCCGCTTCAAGTACAAGGATTCCCACGGTGACGAGCCGCAGAAACCCTCCGAAGACAAATCATAGGCTGTCAATATAAGCCTTCATCTGAGGAACCCGTAACAAGGCCGCATGGAAAAGTGCCACCTGGTTGCGGGTTCTTACAAGATTATGCTCCGGGTATTGAATCTTGTAATACGTATCACCATTGATATAATCGGCAAAAAAACGAACGGCCTGCATGTAGGGGAAAAGGCAGGCGGCGAAAGGCAGATTTTCCCTCTCGATGGAGGTCAGGAAGGTGGCACCCTCAATATAGCCTTTGGCGAAGGCCTCGAAGATATCCATGCGGAAATCCACCTTTTCGATGGCCGGGTCGTCCTCTGCCACGGGATTGGCGGCGGTTCTGAGAAAATCTCCGAAGTCCGAGAACACGAAGGAGGGCATGAGCGTGTCCAGGTCTATGACGCAGAGGATGTTTCCATCCTTGTCAAAGAGCATGTTATTCACCTTGGTGTCACAGTGGCAGATGCGCTTGGGAAGTTGTCCCTCACGGTACAGGCGCTCGGCCTTGCACATTTCCTGCTCATACTGCTGCAGGTCTTTCAGGATGGCCTGCACCTCGGGAAGGGCCATGCGGCCGGCGGCATCGGCCTGGACGGCTTCCCGCAGCTGGCGGGCCCTGAGCTCCATGTTGTGGAAGTCCGGGATGGTTTCTCCCAGGGTGTCCGGGATGTCCGAGAGCATGGTTTCAAACTGGCCGAAGGCCTTTCCGGCATAGTACGAATACTCCGGATTGACCGTGTCGTAAGTGTAGGAATCCCGGATGAACACGGACACCCGCCAGTAGGTTTCCCCGTCTGTCCAATACGTCTTCCCCGTAGCCTTGCAGGGAAGAAAGGTGAGCGTCATTCCTCCCTTCTTCCGGATATGGGCCGTGGCACAGTCTATATTATGCTGCAGCAGCTCCACATCCTTGAAAATGGCGTTGTTGATGCGCTGAAGGACATAATCCTCCGGCCCGTCCGTATATACGCGGAAAGTGTCGTTGATAAGGCCGCCGCCCAGCGGCTTAATATCCAGGACATGGCCCCGGATGGCAAAGAAGGAAACAATCTCAAAAGGGTTCATGCACAAATATAGGCATAATCCGGGGACAAAAAAAGTCCGGCACCAAAGTGTCGGACTTTTTTAAGAGACGGTTTGAGTGGATTACTCGGCAACCACGTTGAACTTGAAGGTACCCTTGATGGCCTTGTAAATCTTTACGGCGGCCTCGTACTCACCCACTTCCTTCACCTCACCGGCGAGGATGGTGATGTCCTTCTTGTCAATGTTCAGACCCTTGGCGTTCAGTGCCTCGGCCAGGTCCATGGTGGTGACGCTGCCGTAGAGTTTGCCGCTCTCGGACACTTTCACCTTCACATCCACGGTCTGGGCATTCAGCGTAGCGGCGAGAGCCTCGGCGTCGGCGACGAGTTTGGCCTCTTTGTGGGCACGCTGGCGAAGGGTTTCTGCATGCTGCTTTTTCACGGACTCGGTAGCGACAGTGGCGAAGCCCTGCGGTACCAGATAGTTCATGGCATAACCGGCCTTTACCTTTACGATCTCACCGGCGTAGCCCAGGTTGGCTACATCTTTCTTGAGCAAAATTTCCATAAGGCAGATTATTTAAGGAGGTCAGT
>CAMOKK010000029.1 GCA_946617545.1 uncultured Bacteroidales bacterium
GGTTGAAGTCGTAGGTTTGGCAGCGGCTCAGGATGGTGGGCAGAATCTTGTGCTTCTCCGTGGTGGCCAGGATGAAGATGGCGTGTGCCGGGGGCTCTTCCAGCGTCTTGAGGAAGGCGTTGAAGGCGGCCTGTGACAGCATGTGTACCTCGTCTATGATATACACGCTGTACTTCCCCACCTGGGGCGGAACCTGCACCTGTTCCATGAGGGTTTTGATGTCCTCCACGGAGTTGTTGGAGGCGGCGTCCAGCTCATGGATGCAGTAGGAACGGCCTTCCTGGAAGCTCACGCACGACTCGCACTTTCCGCAGGGCTCCATGTCCTCTCCGGGGTTGGCACAGTTGATCATCTTGGCAAAGATGCGGGCCGTGGTGGTCTTTCCCACGCCCCGGGGACCGCAGAAAAGGTAGGCATGGGCCAACTGTCCCCTCCGGATGGAATTGGACAGCGTCCGGGCTATATTGTCCTGCCCTATCAGGCTTTCAAACGAATCCGGCCTGTATTTGCGGGCCGATACAATGTAGTCGCTCATAGCAGTTCCAAAGCTTTTTCCACCGTGTCATCCACCGGCAGGTAATACTTGTAGAAGGCGTTCTCCCCCAGCTTGGAGTAGCGTGCGATAAGGGCGCTCAGCTGCGGAAGCAGGTAGGGGGCGGTCTGCTCCCACTCGGCCGCCGTGCAGCGGATGCCGTCCTGCCGGAGGGCATAGGCGGGGAAATCGGCCTTCAGATTAAGTCCTTTGAGGAAACGGTCCATGTCGGCATAATTGTCGATGGCCGAGAGGCGGGCGCTGTAGCGGTCGAAAACCTGGGAGGCATAGCGCATCTGCGTAGCCTTCCGGTTGCAGGCGATATAGAAGGCCGATGCCCGGGTGGTGTCCATGGGAACAAAGACATCCGGCATGATGCCGCCGCCGCCATAAACCGCCCGGCCGGTACGGGTGTGGTGTACATCGGTAGTGTCCAGACGGACGCTGTCGGCACTGAACACTTCCCCGTCGGCATAGCGGTTATAGATATCATAGGCGTAATCCCGCTGGCTGGCATAGGGTTTCTGGATGCAGCGGCCGCTGGGAGTGTAATACCGGGCCACCGTGAGCCGGATGCCGGAATTGTCCGTAAAGAAGAAGGGTTCCTGCACCAGGCCCTTTCCGAAGGAACGGCGTCCCACCACCTTTCCGCGGTCGTTGTCCTGGATGGCACCGGCGAAGATTTCACTGGCCGATGCCGAGTTCTCGCTCACCAGCACGGTAAGGCCCACGCTCTGCAGCGTGCCCCGTCCATCGGCCTTATAGACCTCCCTGGCCCTGTGGAGCCCTTCGATATAGACGATGGTGTCTCCGGGAGAGAGGAAGTCGTTGGAGAGGAGGAGCGCCTGGTCCATGTAGCCGCCGGAATTGTCCCGCACATCGAACAGCAGGTGCGCCATACCCTGGTCAAGCAGGTCCATGGCCGCCTTATGGCATTCCTCGAAAGTGGTACGGGAGAACTTGCCCAGGCGGATATACCCCACCCCGGGCTTAATCATGAAGGCGGCATCCACGCTGTGTACGGGAATCTTCCCCCGGGTTATCTCAAAGGGAATCACTTCCTTTCCACGGCCCACCGTAATGGTAACCTTGGTTCCGGAAGGGCCCTTCATGCGCCTCACCATGCTGTCCTGGGGAAACTTCACGCCGGCAATCACCTTGTCATCCACCTTCAGAAGGCGGTCTCCGGGCATCAGCCCCACCTTTTCCGAGGGGCCGCCGGCAATCACCTCCAGCACGATGGCCGTGTCGTTGGGCACGTTGAACTGAATGCCGATGCCTTCAAAATTGCCGGCCAGGTCTTGCTCGGAGTCCTTCAACTGCTGCGGGGGAAGATAGACGGAGTGCGGATCCAGCTTGGCCAGGGCGGCCTCCACGGCCGCGTTGGTCATTCCCTCCCGGTTCAGGGTATCCACATAGTTCTTTTCTACCAGGTCCAGGATGAGGTTGAGCTTGCGCCATTCCCCGTAGCGCGTATTGTACAGGCGCTGCTTTTCCCTATAGCGTACAACGGACAGCGTGACAAGGACACCTATCAGGATGCCCAAAACCACTTGAAGAATCTGAAGAAGGGTTTTTCTCTGCATGGCCGCTTACTGGATTTGCTCTACTTCAATGCCGGCACGCTCCAGCAGGTCTATGCCGTCCGTGAGGCGATAGGCGTCACGGTACACTACCCGCCTGATGCCGGCCTGGATGATGAGTTTGGCACACTCCGCACAGGGAGAGGCCGTCACGAAGAGCGTGGCTCCCGCAGAGGAATTGCCGCTCTTGGCCACCTTGGTGATGGCATTGGCCTCGGCATGCAGCACGTAGGGCTTGGTGACACCGTTCTCATCTTCGCAGACATTCTCGAAACCCGAAGGGGTTCCGTTGTAGCCATCGGAAATGATGGTGCGGTCTTTTACCAGCAGGGCCCCCACCTTCCTGCGCTTGCAGTAGGAATTCTGGGCCCACACCTCGGCCATTTCCAGATAACTTTTGTCGAATTTCTCCATCTTAGTTTCTCTGATACAGGTAACGCTTGATGCTCTTTTTGGGCGTACGCTCGAAGTCTTCGGGCATGAGCTCTATCTTCTTGATTTGCGCGTACTTGGGAAGCACGTCATTGATGGCGGGCAGAAGGCCGATGATGCGCTTTTTGAAGTCTGAGCGGGTATAACCGTCCAGCTCTCCCTGGTGCCAGTCCGGATAGATGAGCGCCGTGAGACCGCCGTCGTCCTCCACCACCAGGGAATCTACCACGTAATTGAAGTTGTTGATGGTGGCCTCCACCTCTTCCGGATAGATATTCTGGCCGGAAGGGCCCAGCACCATGCACTTGGAACGGCCGCGCAGGAACAGGTAGCCGTCCCGGTCTATCACGCCCATGTCGCCGGTCTTGAACCAGCCGTCCGGCGTGAAGGACGCCTTGGTGGCGTCGTCGTTCTTATAGTAGCCCAGGCACACGTTGGGGCCTTTCACCTGCACCTCTCCGGGAATCGTTTTGGGATCTGTGGAGTCTATGCGGATTTCCATGTTCAAGGCGGCCCGCCCGGCCGATCCCACCTTCACCTTGTCCCAATGGGCATAGCCGATGATGGGCGCACACTCCGTCATGCCGTAGCCCACCGTATAATGGAAGCCTATCTTGTGCAGGAATTTCTCCACCTCCGGATTGAAGGCGGCACCGCCCAGGATTACCTCCTCGAACTTCCCGCCGAAGGCATTGGTGAGCTCCGTGCAGAACTTCTTCGCGATAACTTTGTCCAGCACCGGGATATGACGGTAATATTTGGTCTTGTCAATAACGGGCTTGAGCTTGCTCTTGTACACCTTTTCCATCACCAGCGGCACCGCGATGATAATGTCCGGATGCACCTCGCTGAAAGCCTGCATGATAATCTTGGGGCTGGGAACGCGGCTCAGGAAATGCACATGCATGCCGATGGTCATCTCAAAAATGAATTCGAACATCATCCCGTACATATGGGCCGACGGGAGCATGGACACTACGTTCATCCCGGCCTTCAGCATGGGACAGGCATCCTTGGAGGCGAACTCGATGTTGGAATAGAGGGCACGGTAGGGAATCATGACACCCTTGGAGAAACCGGAAGTGCCGGAAGTATAGTTGATGATGGCCAGTTCTTCGGGGCCGTCATGGTAATAATCGAGGTTCTCCGGCTCGAAGTTATTGGGGTAACGGTGGCCGAATTCCTCATTGAGGTGCTCCCTCACCTGGCGGCGCTCCTCACTGTCGGCATACAGGAACTTGAAGTTGTTGATTTGTACCACCACGGACAGGTCCGGCATTTCCTCGGCCGACAGGCCTTCCCAGATTACATCGTCCACAAAGAGGACACGGGCCTCGGAGTGGTTCACCAAGTAATGGATGTTTCCGGGTTTGAACTCGTGCAGGATGGGAACGGCCACGGCGCCGTAGGTGATGGCGGCCAGGAAGCTCACGCCCCAGTTGGCCTGGTTGCGGGAGCAGATGGCCACCTTGTCTCCTCTGCGGAGGCCGCACTGTTCAAAGGCAATGTGCAGTTTGGCAATCCGGCGGGCCACATCCCGGTAGGCCAAGGTCATGCCCTGGAAATTGGTCAGGGCAGGGCGGTCCCAGTTCTTGACGAAACTCTCCTGCAACAGTTTGTTTACTGAATGAAATTCCATTATCGTTTCTGTTTTTAATTCAACTTATACTCCCGGGTGCGGCCGTCATAACATTCTCCGCTCACGCCCTTGGAGCCTATTTTGAGCTGGGTATCCGGACGCAGCATCTTTCCGCCCTCTTCCTTCAGGAGGCTCTCACCTCCCGCAAAAGGATATACGAGGGTGCGGATGCTGGTTCTCACCACCCAGTAATTCTTTCCTCCCACCTGGATGAGCTCCGGCAGGTCTTTCACCGTTTCAGGAGCCCGGATGCCCTTCCAACCTTCCGGCTTCTGGCCGTGAAGGTTGTAGCGCTCCAGGGTATTGTCTTTGTGCAGCACCATCACGGTGTATCCTCCGATACCCGTGAAGTCGTATACGTCCGGTCCTAAAAGGACAGGTTTGGACAACTTGACCGGGAACCCGTTCACCCATTTGCCCAGGCGGTCCAGCAGGTAGAGTTTGTCCCCTGCGGCAAAGAGGAACTGGATTTTCCCGTTCTTGTAATAATCTACATCCTGTACCCGGCCGCAGAAGGGCTCCTTGAACGGAATACCCCATACGTCCTTTCCGCTCTCGTCCTGCAGGCAGATGGAAAGGTGGCTGTTCTGATACAGGTAATTGGTCTTCTTGGTCTGGAAATTGGTCACCGGGAAAGGCCCTGCAGGAATGACCACGGTGGTGTCCCGCTCCTGAACCTGCACCTTATTGCCCTTGAGGGTCTTGGTCTGCAGGCTGATGCGCATTTCGGGAAGCTCTTCCGAAAGATTCAGTGAGGCATACGCCGGCGCATAACCGGCTCCCAGGGTGAACTCCTTCACGGGGGCGGCCAAAGAAGCGGCCAGCAAGCTGGAAGGAAGGTCTCCCGCATCCGTGAGGGAGGCATAGGCCACAAAACCGGAAGGCAGGCTCACGGAGGCATCGGCCAGGCGACTCTTCAAAGGATACTCCTTGACGGATTGCTCCTGCAGCGCCTGGAGGGTGGGAACATCGGCATAGGCGCTCCAGCGGTTGCCGATGGAGGCGCAGACGGTATCCACAGCCGAAAAAGCGTCCCCGGCCACAATGGCCAGGCAGCCCCGGTAGGGATTGGCACTCTCCGCTCCCAGCCTGAGGTCTTTGCTGCTTCTCACCAAAAGGGCTTCCCGGAGCTTTTCTCCGGAGTAGAAGCTAATCTTCACCAATTCCCGCGGCTGCAGGCTGCGGAACCATTCTTCCGGACTCATCGGCCGGCCGGACTTGGTTTTGAGCTCCTTGCTGAAGGCGCCCAGACGGCCTTTCCCGTCCTCTTCCTTGCGGCGCGAAGCCAGATAGGCCTCCACATCTCCGACAGGGACAGACAGGGCCGTTGCCGTATAGTATGGCACCACCTCCGGGAATTCCGGGGCCGATGCGGGTGCTCCCTTGAAGGCGGCGAAATAGCTTTCCCAGCCTTCTCCTTCCAGGGCAGTGCCCTTCAGAAGAAGCTGGTCTTTGTCTTCCTGCAGCACCCAGCCGCTCCAGGCAGTCAGCCCCTTTACGAAGGAAGCCTTCCGGTAAGGCTTGCCGGCATACACCTGCAGGAGTTTGTCTGCATGGGCATGGGAAAGGAGAAGGACAGCATGGCCGGAGAGGTGCCCCACCAGGTCTTTGAGGCCGCGGGTTCCCAGGAGGGAATGCCCCTCCTCCAGATGGCGGGCGGCAGCCCCCACGAAGGTTTCGCTGCGGCTGGCCATCAGGAAGCCCTCCTTCCAGTCGGTCTTGAGACCGGCCTGGGCCGCCATTTTACGGGCCAGGGTATCATCTTCCTCCACCCGGGCCACCACAAGGGGGACCAGGGAGCCGCTGTTGTGGAGGGACACCGCCATTTTCTTTCTGCCTATTGACTGAAGGAAGGCCATCAGTTCCGGATTCCGGGGGGCCAGGAAGCCCTTCAGGATTCCGGAAGAATCGGCCAGGATGCGGGAAGCGGCGGAAGACCCGTCCAACACCAGCACGGCGGCGGCGTCCGAAGGGACGGCCCTCAGGAGCGTCCAGTCGCCGGAAAAGGACGCAGAATAGTCGTTGTCCCGCGAGGGGGTGTCCGAATAGAGTTTCACGATGGCAACGGCGATGCCTGCCAAAAGCAGGGCCACTGCGACAAGGGAAGCTATGGTGCTACGTTTCGCCATATTATGCAAAGATAATCAATTTTTTGCATCTTTGCAGAAAACGCGGCCCCGTTCTGTAAAAAAATAATGCTCCTTTCCCCCGTCAGCGCAGTTTGAGGCGGGTCACCTTGCCATCCTTCCAAGCCATGTCCAAAGTCTGGCCCGTGCGGGTGCGTACACCCTTGATATGCCCGGAGGGCCAGGCCGACGGCAGGGCCGGAAGCGGCTGAACCCCCTCTTCCGTAGACCGGACCAGCATCTCCATCACACCGGCGCAGCCGCCGAAGTTTCCGTCTATCTGGAAGGGCGAATGGGCATCCATCAGGTTGGGATAGGTTCCTCCGCCCCGGCGGGCGTCCTCACCCTCATACCCGTCCGGGCTCACATAGCGGAGCAGGCGGCGGTACATCTTGTAGGCGCTTTCCCCGTCTCCCAGGCGGGCATAAAGGTTCACCCGCCAGCCGCAGCTCCATCCGGTGGTCTCAAAGCCCTTGATTTCCAAAACCTTGAGCACAGCATCGGCCAGGGCCGATCCGGCCTGAATCTGATGGCCCGGGTAGGCGCCTATCAAATGGGACTGATGGCGGTGACGCGGGTCCCAGTCGGCCCAGTCGTGGTACCATTCCCGGAGGGCACCGTCGGCTCCCACCTGGTACTCCTTCAAGTCCGGGAGGACGGCATCCACTTCCCGGGCAAAGGCCTCGTCGCCCAGCTCCAGGGCGGCGTCGCGGGCGTCGGTGAGGCACTCCCGGATGATGGCCAGGTCGGCCGTGGCGCCGTAGAGCGTACGCCCGGCATAGCCCGAAGGGGTGAGATAGATGTTCTCCGGCGAGGTGGACGGGGAGGTAATCCATTTGCCGTCCTTTTTCACCAGAACGCCCATGCAGAAGCGGGCCGCGCCCTTGAGAACCGGATAATCCCGCTCAAGGTCTTCGCGGCTGCGCGTAAAGAGCCAGTGTTCCCAGATATGGGTGGAGAGCCAGGCCCCGCCCATGTTCCAATTGGCCCACGAGGGGTCTCCCACGCCCGCGCCCACCGGGCAGGTCATGGCCCAGATATCGCTGTTGTGGGCCTCGCACCAGCCGTCCTCAACCCCATAAAAGTCCCGTGCCGTCTGCCGGCCGTTCCGGGAAAGGTTGTGCAGGAAGCCCAGCAGCACCTGGTGCATTTCCGGAAGGGCGGCCGCCTCGGCGGGCCAGTAGTTCTCTTCCAGGTTGATGTTGGTGGTGTAGTTGCAGCTCCACGGCGGGTCCATGCTCTCGTTCCAGAGGCCCTGCAGGTTGGCCGGAACGCCCAGGGTGCGGGAACTGGAGATAAGGAGGTATCGGCCATACTGGAAATAAAGGGCTTCCAGCTCCGGATTGGCCTCGCCGGAGGCATAACGCTTCAGTTGCTCGTCCGTGGGCAGGGCCTTCACCTCGGGCGCCGTCTGCCCCAGGTCTATGGACACGCGGCCAAAAAGTTCTCCGTAGTCGGCCCGGTGGCGCTTCCAAAGGCTCACCCAGTCTTTTTCGGCCGCCCGGCGGGCTTGGGAAAGGGCGGCTTCCTTGTACTCTCTCCCCTCCTTCACGGGGTCCTTGTCAAAGCCTGCGAAGCTGGTCACGTTGGACACCACAATCTGCGTCCGGTTAACCCCGGAAACATGAAGGGTATTCCCCTTAATTTCAGCATCTTTGCAATAGACTACCGTCCGGTAGTGGATGCCCCGCTCCGGGTCGTAGGCAAACTGTTTTTCCCCCGAGGGCACGGAGTAGCCGGGGTAGGCATGGTAGGCGGCGTAGCCGTCGCTCACCAGCATTCCCTCCCGGGCCTCGGTCACATGCGGCAGGCCACTTTCCAGTTCCAGCGTCACGTCCAAAGGGTCATCCCCCATCAGCCGAATCACCAGCACCGAGTCCGGGGCCGACACAAAATACTGCGCCTGGAAGGCCTTCCCGTCCCTCAGGTACTGCACCCGCGCAGTGGCGTCTTCCAGATTCAGGGAGCGCTCATAGGCCGATATCTCCCCTTCCGGAAAACGGAGCCACAAGGTGCCCAGCGGCTGATAGGTTTGGCTGAAATGCCCCTGCAGCTGCTTCTGGAACTCATCGGCCCGCGGATAATCCTCCGCATCCAGGGCCGCCCGCACCTTGGCAAGCCATTCTGTGCGGTCCGTCCCCTCCCCGCTTTCCGGCTCGCCGGTCCAGAGGGTGATGTCGTTCAGGGAAATCCGCTCCTGCGTAGTTCCGCCATAGACCATGGCGCCCAGGCGGCCGTTTCCCAGGGGCAACGCCTCTTCAAAAAAATCGGCCGGCCGTTCATAATGCAAAATCAAATCCTGGTTCCGGGAACAGGACAAGAAAGCAAGGCCCGCAAACAGGCCAAGCCCAAGACAAGGTATTCTCATATATCTGTGTCTAATTGTTGCGTTTCAGCCGGAGCCGCATCTCCTCCGCCTGCTCCGGCGTCAGGAATTTGGAGAAAGACCGGTAGGTATTGTCCGGCATGTCCCCTACCCACTGGAGCACAAAGGCGTCCAGCGTGTTGAACAGCGGGTCTATATTGAATTCCAGCACCTTGGCCCCCATGCTCACATACTTGCGGAAGAGCACCGGAAGCCGGTATTTCCCGTTCGAGAGGTAATTCAGGAGGCGGTCCAGGTCGTCCGGGGACTTGCAGCCAGCCAGGAGTCCCTGGGGGTTCACCCGCAGATAGTCGGGAACAAAGGGGCAGGTGGGCGCCACGCAGGCCGATGCGTCCTCCGCCGAATGGTTCCGGAGGAAATAGTTCACAATCAGGCTCTTGTAAAAGAGGGGCATATCCTCCGAGATGCTGGCCGGCCCCAAGGTATATTCCATGCCCGGAATGCCGGCCAGGGTGTTCATGATTCCGGTGAGCAGCAGTTTCAGGGGCAGGACATCCTTCTGGTATTCCGGCACAATGATGGTGCGGCCCAGCTCCACTGCTTTGGGAAGGTACTTGCCTATGCCGTCCTTGAACTGGAAAAGGGAGGAGGTGTAGAAGGCCCGGCGGCCTTCGGGACGGGCCAGAAGTTCCGTCCCCACGCCTATGCGGTAAGCCCCGGCTATCCTTCCGTCCGGCACGTTCCACAAAATGAGATGGCGGTAATACGTATCGTAGATGTCCGTGTCCTTCTCCTGGCCCGACCCCTCGCCAACGGCGCGGAAGATGGTTTCCCTCAGGCGGGCAATCTCATCCATCACATGCGGGATATCGGCCGATTTGGCCAGATAGCAGCGGTAGTCTCCGGTCTCGAAAAGCAGCTTGTCTTCAAGGGAGGCCATCTCCTGACGGACGAGTTCAGGAGCCACCGGGGCCATGATGGGCTGCTGCTCCACCAGGCTGGCCTTCTTGGGGGGCTCTGCCCGGCAGTCGGCCTCCAAGGCATAGGTCAGGTTGCGGAGGTAGGCGCCCAGGGCTTCCGTGCTTTCAAAACGGGAAAGCTCTTCCGGAGAGATGGGCTGGCCAATCCTCACTTCCACATGCGTCCCCTTCTTGTTGAAGAGCTCATGAATGAGGCGGACGGTGCGCAAACGGCGATGAATCAGGCCCAGAATATGGAAATTGCGGGAATTGGTTCCGTCAAAATAGATGGGGACCACCGGCAGGCCGGATTTCTGGATGAGCCGGATAATGTTGGGAGCCCAGGGTTTGTCTTCTATGACCCATCGGCCGCCGCTTACAGCCGTCTTCTTGCCCTTGCGCTGCCAGGTGGCCACTTCCCCGGCGGGGAACAGCCCCAGGCCGCCACCGTCGTGGATGTGCTGCAGCGCCATGCGGATGGAGTTGATGCTGCGGGCGTCGTTCTTGCCCGTCAGGTTGTTGACGGGCAGGAAGCTGGTGGTGAGGTTGGGGACAAGGGACAGCAGGAAGGTGGTGAGCATCTTGTAGTCCTTGCGCCGACGGCCCACGGTATCGCACAGGATGAGCCCGTCCACACTGCCGAAATGGTGGTTGGAAACCGTGATGAAGCCGCCCTCGGCCGGAATCCGGTCCAGCTGGCCCTCCGGGACGTGATAGCTGATGCCTATCTCTTTCAACTCCTCCCGGGCAAAGTCCGGGCCCACGGCATGGGCACATCTGGCGTGATATTCATTGACTTTGTCAACCTCCAGAACCTTATATACCATGCCGGTCACGGCCTTTCCCAAAAAGCCCTTGAGACCCAGCATCCGCTGCAAGTCCTCTTTGCTCAGAACTTTGTCCGTTTTCATACTTACAAATATAGTGAATTTCCCGGCAAAGTATTCTCCGGACCACGAAAAACCCCGAAAGTTTTTTGTCTAACTTTCGGGGTTCATGTCAAAAGTGAGTTGACCTCTTTTCTTGTAGCCCGGAGGGGAATCGAACCTCTATTTAAAGTTTAGGAAACTTCCGTTCTATCCGTTGAACTACCGGGCCAAAACCATAAAGAAAAAAGCGCTTATTCGGCGCTCTTCTCAATAATCTGACGACCACGATAGAAGC
>CAMOKK010000030.1 GCA_946617545.1 uncultured Bacteroidales bacterium
CCTTCTCGATTTCCGCGAAGTCTTCCAGGTAGAAGGCTTCCACCAGGGCGCGGGCTCCGTAGAAGAAGCGCACGGGCTTTTTGGTCTTGAGGGTCTTGAACAGGTGCATGATGTGGCTGCGGAGCGGAGCCATGCCGGCGCCGCCGCCCACGAAGATGTATTCCTGGGTGTCAGGGTCGTCCTTCGGGAGCAGGAACTCACCGTAAGGGCCGGAAATCATCACCTTGTCGCCGGGCTTGCGGGAGAACACATAGGTGGATGCGATTCCCGGAGGAACACCGGGTACGAACTTGAACACGCCCTTGGGCTGGGTGCGGTCGAACGGAGGGGTTGCGATACGCACGTTCAGCTTGATGAGGTCCTTCTCGGCCGGATACGAGGCCATGGAATAGGCACGGATGGTGGGAACGGTGTTCTTGAACTTCAGGGAAGTGATGCCGTACTTTTCCCAGTCACCCTTGTAGATATCGGCCACGCCCATGTCGGCGAAGTCGGCCTCGTATTCGGGAATGTCGATCTGGATGTATTCACCGGACTTGAAGTCGATATGCTCGCCTTCGGGCAGACGCACGGTGAATTCCTTGATGAAGGTGGCCACGTTCTCGTTGGAAATGACCTCGCATTCGAGTTTCTTGACGCTGAGGGCGCTTTCCGGAACGGCAATCTGGATGTTGTCCTTCACTTTCACCTGGCAGCCCAGACGCCAGCCTTCCTTGATCTGCTTGCGGGAGAAGAAACCCGTTTCAGTGGGAAGGATGGTGCCGCCGCCTTCCAGGACCTGCAGTTTGCACTGGCCGCAGTTGGCCTTGCCGCCGCAGGCGGAGGGGAGGAAGATGCCGTGATCGGCCAGGGTGTGCATCACATCGCCGCCGGGCGTCACTTCCAGTTCCTTGGTGCCGCCGTTGATATTGATTTTGACGGTACCGGAAGGGGTGAGGGCGGTCTTGATCCAAAGGAGCAGGGCAACCAGAATAAGGGTTACCACCGTAATGACCAGGATAGAGAATATAATTGTATTTCCCATAATCTTTCCCTCCTACAGTGCTATTCCCATGAAGGTCATGAAGGCAATGCCCATCAGACCCACGGTGATGAACGTGATACCCAGGCCCTTGAGGGCGTTGGGGACATTGGAGTAGGCCATCTTTTCACGGATGGCGGCCAGGGATACGATGGCCAGGAACCAGCCCAGGCCGGAACCCAGGGCGTACACCGTGGCTTCCCCAATGTTCAGGAAGTCTTTCTGCTGCATGAACAGGGAACCGCCCAGAATGGCGCAGTTCACGGCAATCAGGGGCAGGAAGATACCCAGGGCCGAATACAGCTCCGGGGAGAATTTCTCCACCACCATTTCTACAATCTGCACGATGGCGGCAATCACCGCGATGAACACGATGAAGCTCAGGAAGCTCAGGTCCACTCCCTCGATGAGGGCGTCCGGAGCCAGCACATAGGTGTTGAGCAGGTAGTTGATGGGGAGCGTGACCAGCAGCACGAAGATAACCGCGACACCCAGGCCTGCAGCTGTCTTCACATTCTTCGATACCGCCAGGAATGAGCACATTCCCAGGAAGTAAGCGAAGATCATGTTGTCCACGAAGATGGACTTTATCAGTAAGCTAAGATATTCCATAGGGCGTCAGGATTATTTCTCTTGCAAGTCTTTCTGGATGGAACGCTGTACCCACACGATGCATCCCAGGAGGATGAGGGCGAAGGGCGGCAGAATCACCAGATTGTTGGGAACGTAGCCGAAGCGGTTCAGGATGTCGAACCCGAAGAGGGTTCCGCTGCCCAGAAGCTCGCGGAAGAAGGCCACGATAAGGAGGATGAGTCCGTAGCCGGCACCGTTGGCAACGCCGTCCAGGAAGCTGGGCCAGGGCTTGTTGCCCAGGGCGAAAGCCTCGATGCGGCCCATCACGATACAGTTGGTGATAATGAGGCCGATATACACGGACAGCTGCTTGTCAATGGCGTAGGTGGCTTCGAAGGACTTGAGAATCTGGTCCACGAGGATAACCATCATGGCCACCACCACCAGCTGGACAATGATACGTACCCGGCCCGGAATGGTGTTGCGGAGCAGGGACAGGATAAGGCTGGAGATGCCCGTAACCACAATCACGGAGAGGGCCATCACCAGGGCTCCCTTCAGGGTAACGGTAACCGCCAGGGAAGAGCAGATGCCCAGCACCAGGACGGTAATGGGGTTACCTTTGAATATGGGATTCAGAATGGTTTCTTTCAGTTTTGCATCCATAGCTTAGTCCTCCTCACATTTGGGTTGATTACTCAGGAAGTATTTGGCATAGGCGGCCAGCCAGGTATCGATAGCGGCATCCAGGCCCTGGGACGTCATGGTGGCGCCGGTGATGGCATCCACCTGATTGTCCACCACGGACTTTCCATCGGCCTCCTTGGGAGCGCCGCCCTTCACAATATCAAAGACATTCGCCTGGGAGAAACTGGCGGTTTCTCCTACGAACTCGGCCTGGAAGGAAGGGTCGTCCTTAATCTTGGCACCCAGGCCGGCGGTTTCGGACTCGTGGTCGAAATAGGCTCCGCCGATGGTCTTGAGGTCTTTCTCGAAGGACATGTATCCCCAGATGGGGCCCCACAGGCCGGCTCCGTAAATGGGAACCACCGTGCGGCCGTTCTTGAAGACAAAGACGGGAAGCTCGGGCTCTCCGGTCTTGTTGGCGCCGCCCTTGATGTTGTAGTTCTGGCGCTTGAGCTCCTTGGGGCCGTACACCTGGATGTTATTCCGGTCGATGGCCAGTTCCCGGAGCTGATTTCCTTCGAGGTCTATCACGAAGGCACGCTCGATTTCCTGGGCGTACTTGTCCAGCTTGGCGGCGTTGCCCAGCTTGTCCAGTTCGGCCTTGGTGCCATACTGGGCGGCCTTGAGCATCTGGGAGATGGTTTCGGCCTTCTCGTTGGCGTCCTGCTTGGACTTGAGGCTCTGGGAAACGAAGGCCAGGAGCGCTGCCACTATCACCACAATGACGGTGGTGTAAATGACGGTATATACATTATTGTTTGTATTCATAGGGCAGCGGGATTAAGCGGTTAAAGCTTTCTTGGCGCGGCGGGATGTATGGGCCGACACCACGCAGTGGTCTATGAGCGGAGCCATGGTGTTCATGAGCAGGATGGCCAGCATCATGCCTTCCATGTAACCGGGGTTCCACAGACGCACTACCACGGCGAGGGCACCCACCAGGAAGCCGTAAATCCATTTGCCGGTTTCCGTCTGGGCGGCGGTCACAGGGTCCGTGGCCATAAAGACCGAGCCGAAGAGGAAGCCGCCCATCACCAGCTGATAGTAGCAGGGGACTGCGGTGGCGCCTGCCAGCTGGCCCAGCCAGCCCACCAGGAGGCCGCCGGCGATGGAGGAGACCATGATTTTCCAGGAAGCCACGCCGGTCCATACCAGGATGAAGGCGCCGATGAGGATGGCAATCACGCTGGTTTCACCGGTACTTCCGGGAATGAAGCCGTAGAACATGTCCATGAAGCTGTACTGGCCCACGGCTCCGGTGGCGGCGTCGTAGGCGCCGTCATGGGCGATGGCCAGGGGCGTGGCGGCGCTGATGGCATCTACGCCATCCAGGCCGGCCCAGGTCTTGGACACCCATACGGAAGAGCCCGACATGCTGGACGGATAGGAGAAGAACAGGAAGGCGCGGGCCACCAGGGCCGGGTTCCAGATGTTCATTCCGGTACCGCCGAATACTTCCTTCACAAAAATCACGGAGAAAGCCACGGCCAGGGCCAGCATCCACAGGGGAACGTCTATGGGAACAATCAGGGGAATGAGGAAGCCGGTTACCAGGTAACCTTCGTTCACTTCCTCCCCGCGAATCTGGGAACTGGCGAACTCAATGGCCAGGCCCACTACATAGGAGACAACGAAAAGGGGCAGCATCCGGAGCAGTCCGTAAAAGAACATGTGCCAGAAGCCCCATTCCAGGTTATAGAGGGTGGAGGTCTGCAGACCCACGTTGTACATGCCGAACAGGGCGGCAGGCACCAGGGCAACCACTACCATGATCATGACACGCTTGAGGTCGATACCGTCGCGTACGTGCGCACCCTTGGCCGATACGGTGCCGGGTACACGCAGGAAGGTGTCGAAAGCGTCGACGGTGGAATGCCACCAGGGAGTTTTATTCTGCTGAGCCATAGCTATGCCATTTCTTTAATCATGAGGTCTATACCCTTTTGGATAATGGCCTGGATTTCGTTCTTGGAAGGGTCCACAAAGTCGCACAGGGCCAGGTCTTCCGGCAGCACTTCGTAAATGCCGAATTTCTCCATCTTCTCGATGTCTCCGGCCAGGCAGGCCTTGATCAGGTAGATGGGGAAGATGTCCATGGGGGTGACATCCTCGAAGCATTTGGTCTGGACGAAGGCGCGGGGACCGCCGTGCAGGTTGGTGTCCATGTTGTACTTCTTGCGGGGGGTGAGCCAGGAGAAGTAGCACCAGGAAGAGCTGAATACCTTGGGACGGAACACCTTGGCCCAACCCAGCCATTCGCGCTTGTAGCCCTCGTACAGGAGGGTGAGCTGGTCTTCGAAGAAGCCCAGGTAGCCTTCGGCCCCCAGGTTTTCTCCGCTGAGGACGTCTCCGCCCACGACGCGCACGCCTTCCTTCACGTCGGTGATGTCTTTCACGGGCGTGCCGGGGAGGGCCACCACATAGCCGGTCCGGGCGGCGGCGGGGCCGGTGACGGCCACCTTGCGGGTGAGGTCCAGCTTGCCGGTGTTAATCACATGGCCCAGGGCGGCCAGGTGCAGCAGGGAGACGGTCCACACGGTCTCACCCTTGCGGATGGGGGCGATGTGGCTAATCTGGACACCTACGTTGCCGGCCGGATGGGGACCGCTTACTTCATGGAGCGTGGCATTCGTAATGCCGCCAAAGGCCGATCCGGCCTTTCTAACGGAGATGTGCACGGGGGCAATCTTGCCCAGGGCGTCTACACCGGCCTGGATATCCTTCATGGATTCTACCAGGGTGTAATCCGTGTCCGCTGCCAGCGGAGCCGTGCTGAAGGAGGAAACGAAAATTGCCTTGGGTGCAGCCTGGGGGTCTGCCACGATGCCGTAGGGACGCTGGATGAGCGAACCCCAGAGGCCGGTGTTGAGGAGGAGCTCCTTCACCTGGGCGGCGTCTGCGGGAGCCTGGGAACCGAAGTCCACGTACTCCTGGGAGGCATCGGCCTTGACCAGAACTGCCAGCAACTTTCTCTTTTCGCCCCGGACGATCTGCGCTACGGTGCCGCTGACGGGCGAGGTGAGCAGAATCTCGGGACGCTGTTTGTCGGCCATCACGGGGGAGCCTGCCTTCACTGCATCGCCCTCCTTCACCAGCAGCCTGGGAACCAGGCCTTTGAAGCAGGTGGGCTTTACAGCTACGATGTCAGGAACCACGGTTTTGATGACTTCGGGGGCTGCAACACCTTTGATGGGGATGTTCAGACCCTTTTTCAAATCGAGATTGTTTGACATTATTTGATTGGTTTTGTGTATTTCCAAAAATACTGCGCGAAGTTACGAATTTTTTACTAATTTCGCATACTAAATGTGACCGAGATGAGTGAGATTCTAAGGGATTTGAATCCTGAACAAAAAAAAGCTGTGGAGTGCCTGGAAGGGCCCATGCTCATCGTGGCCGGGGCTGGCTCCGGCAAGACGAGGGTGCTTACTTCCCGCATTGCCAATCTGATAGAACATGGCGTGAAGCCGGAGAGCATCCTGGCCCTGACTTTCACCAAGAAGGCGGCCGGGGAGATGAAGGAAAGGATAGCCCTGATGGTAGGGGAGCGGCAGGCCCGCCGCCTCTGGATGGGTACTTTCCATTCGGTCTTCATCCGTTTCCTGAGGGAGTATGCCGATGTGATTGGCTTTCCCCAGAATTTCACCATCTACGACACCACGGACTCCGTGAGCTGCATCAAGCACTGCATCAAGCAGCTCTCGCTGGACGAGAAGATGTATAAGCCCAAGGAAGTGCTCTCCCGCATTTCCAAGGCCAAGAACGACCTTGTCACCCCTACGCCCTACATGAACGGGGCGGGCGGCTACCGGGAAGACGACAACCAGCACAAGAAGCCGGAGATTTACCGCATCTATGCCCTCTACTGCCAAACCTGCCTCCAGTCCGGCGTGATGGACTTCGACGACATCCTCCTGTACCTGAACATCCTGTTCAAGCGCAGTGAAGAGGCCCTCCGCACCATAGCAGGCCGATTCTCCCAAATCCTGGTGGACGAGTACCAGGACACCAACATGGCCCAGTACCTGGTGCTCAAGAAACTGGCCGGCGGCCACAAGAACATCTGCGTGGTGGGAGACGACTCCCAGTCCATCTACGGTTTCCGCGGCGCCCAGATCCAGAACATCCTCAATTTCCAGAAAGACTTTCCCGCGGCGCGCCTGTTCCGCCTGGAACGCAATTACCGCAGCACCCAGACCATCGTGAACGCCGCCAACTCGCTCATCGCCCACAACGAGGGCCGCATCCCCAAGAACTGCGTCTCCATGGGCGAGGCCGGGGAGCCCCTGCACCTGGTACGCACCTACACCGAGCAGGAGGAGGCCATGCAGATTGCGTCGGCCATCCTGGCTCGCATCCGGGAAGACGGCGCTCAGTACGAGGACTTTGCCATCCTGTACCGCACCAATTCGCAGTCCCGCGCCTTGGAAGAGCAGCTGCGCCGCCGCAACATTCCTTATATGATTTACTCCGGCAACTCCTTCTTCGAGCGGGCCGAGGTAAAGGACGTGATGGCCTATTTCAAGCTGGCGGTGAACCTCAATGACGACGAATCCTTCCGCCGGGTGGTGAACAAGCCCGCCCGCGGCATCGGAGACACCTCCCTGAACGCCCTCGCGCTGGCGGCCCGGGAAAACGGCACGTCGCTGTTCAAGGCGGCCGATTTGCCGGACCTGGAACGCTTCGGCCTCAAGGCGGCGGCCATCGGCAAAATCAAGGCCTTCACCTCCATGATGCAGAAGGCGGCGCTGGAGGCCCGGGACTCGGACGCATACGACGTGGCCCGCTCCTTGGCGGCCGAAAGCGGCATCCTGCTGTTCTACAAGGCCGATACTTCCGTGGAGGGCCAGTCCCGCTACGCCAACGTGGAAGAGCTCCTGAACAGCGTGAAGATGCGCGTGGAAGAGGTTGAGGCGGATGCACAGGCCGATGGCATGGACGAGCGGCCGCGCGTCACCCTGGCCGATTACCTGGAAAACGTATCCCTCCTCTCCAACGTGGACGTGGCCGACGACGAAACCCTGAACAAGGTGGCCCTGATGACGGTTCACACGGCCAAGGGCCTGGAATTCCCCTATGTGTTTGTGGCCGGAATGGAGGAGAACCTCTTCCCCTCCGGCGGCTGGATGCTCACCCCGCGTGACCTGGAGGAGGAGCGCCGCCTCTTCTATGTGGCCATCACCCGGGCCAAGCGGGCGGTGTCCCTGAGCTTTGCGCAGACGCGCATGCGCAACGGAAAACACGAGTCCAACGCCCCCAGCCGCTTTCTCAAGGAACTGGCGCCCCAGTATCTGGACCATCCGCTCCGCAAGGAAGACTTCGAGGCACGCGAGCCGGAAGAGGATGCTTTCGGCGGCGGTTTCCGCTGGTCTTCCGCCTCCGGCAGGCGGCCTGCCGTGCCTGCTCCCGAGCCGGCGGCGTCCCGTCCCCGCACGGTCTCCGAAATCAAGGCGGAACTCGCTGCCCGGCCCAAGCCGCCGGTGACGGCGGATTTTGTGCCGGACCCCATGTCTTCCTTCCATGTGGGAGAGCGGATAGAGCACAACCGATTTGGGGCAGGAAAAGTCCTTGAGATAAGCGGTCAGTCGCCCGACATGAAGGCGAAAATCATCTTTGACAAGTACGGTGAAAAACTTTTGCTGCTAAAATTTGCGAAAATTCGTCACATATAATTTGTTGAATCCTGTTTTTTTCTTATTTTTGCAACGAAGTTTTTCATAGTTTAAGTTTAGGTTAAGTAACTGGCTCCTCGCAGGGATTGCGAGGAGCCAGCGAATTTTTAGTATTATGTTAGGGGTAAAAAATCCTATCCGCAGTAGAAATACTGTGTTACAAGGCGTCTCATTAGTTTTGTATCGTTCCTGGCCTCATGATGCAGGTTTTCGTCGTTGTGGGCGCGGAGGGCCTTCAGGATACCGTCAATCATCCGCGGGCGGAAGACGTCTTTCTCTTCAAAGGCGGCACGCTCCTTCTCCAGGCAGGCGGCGCTTTCCATGCAGCAGGTGGGGAGCTGCTTGAGGGTTTTGAGGCGGTCGGCATTCTCGCTCTTGTGGATGTCCATGTCCACGTAGGTGTCCTGCGCCAGCTTGAGGGCCTGCTCTGCGGGCATCTCCAAGCCTTTGCGGGCGGCCACGCAGAGGCCGGCCATGAGCTGGTAGATGTCTGCGCTGCAGTCCGGGGAACGCATCTCGAAGGTTTGCTTGGCGGTGGTGTCGTGGGCGGCCGGCTTCTCCAGCGGGTTGGCCTTGGAGCACATGTCCACCCCGGCGCTCCAGCCCAAGGGTACACGCACCAGGGCGCTGCGGTTGCAGTCTCCCCAGCACACGTTGGTGGGCGCCTCCTGATGGGGAACCAGGCGGAAATAAGAAGTAGGGTTCTTGTTGCCGAAGGCGGTGATGGACGGGGCGTAGGTCATCAGGCCGGCAATGGCGCGGCGGGCTTCGCCGGAGAGTTTGTTGTCGGCCCCCAGCGTTACGTTGCGGCCGTCGCGCATCAGGCGCATGTGGATGTGCATGCCGCTGCCGGCTTTTCCGGTGGTAATCTTGGGCGCAAAGCTCACGTCCAGGTCGTAGCGGTAGGCCAGGGTGCGGATAACCCACTTGGCCAGCAGGAGCTGGTCGGCCGCGGTGTCCAGGGGGCAGGGGAGGAACTCAATCTCGTTCTGCTCGTACACCTTGCCGTCCAGGGTGAAGTTGCCCACCTCGGAATGGCCGTATTTGATTTGGCCGCCGGTCTTGGCCACGTGTTCCATGCAGGAGCGGCGGAAGTCGTTCAGTTTGGCGAAGGGCTCGCTCTCGTGATAGCCTTTCTGGTCCGTGGCGGGGAACAGGGCGTCTTCCGGGCATATCACGTAGTATTCCAGTTCTCCCATGGCCTCGAACTGCATGCCGGTAGAGGCCTCGAAGGCTTTCTCGGCCCGCATGAGGGTGGCGTGGGGGGCGCAGTCGAAGGGCTCTCCGTCCTTGTTGAAGAAGCCGCACAGGAAGCACAGCGTGGGAATCTCGTTGAAGGGGTCCACGAAGGCGGTGCGGTAACGGGGAATCACGTAAAGGTCCGAGTTGCCGGCCTCGATGAAGGAAGGGAAGAGGCTGGAGCCGTCCACCCGCTCGCCTTCAGTGAGGATGGTCTCTGCGTATTCCAGGTTGTTCACGGTAAAATTGAGGGTCTTTACCCGTCCGTCTTCTGCCGGATACATGAAATCAATCATGCGGATGCCCTTCTGCTCAATGAAGGAGAGCATGTCTTCGCGGGTAAACTCCCGGGGCGCTTTCTGCAGGAAAGCCACCACTTCGTTAGGATTCAGTGCTATTTTCTTGTCCATGGTTATAATTTGGTATGCAAAGATACCCATTCCCTTTCGATTGGGCAATACCCGAAAAAAAATTGTACCTTTGCGGCATGGCAATTTGGATTGTACTTCCCATCCTTACGCTCCTGATGTTCAGTCTGGGGCTGTCCCTGCGCTTAGAAGACTTCGGCAAGGTTTTCCGCAGGCCCTGGCCCGTCGCCGTCGCGCTCTTCGGCCAGATTGTCCTGCTTCCCCTTATAGCCCTGGGCCTGGCCTGGGCATTCAAGCTGCCGCCGGTGTTCTTTATCGGCTTGGTGCTCATTGCCTGCTGCCCCGGCGGAAGCTCTTCCAATGTGTTTTCCCGCTTGGCCGGGGGAGACGTGGCGCTTTCCGTCACGCTCACGGCCCTGAGCAGCCTCATCACGCTTTTCACCATCCCGCTGGTGATGAGCTGGGCCACCTCGCTGGTGGGGGAGAGCGTGGGCATCAGCCTGCCCGTTGGGAACCTCATCAAGCAGAACCTGGTGCTCATGCTGCTGCCGGTGGCGCTGGGCATCGGCCTTCATTATCTCTGGCCCAAGGGGGCCGATAAGACGGACAAGGTGCTGGGCAAGCTTGCCTTCCCCCTGTTGCTGGTGCTCATCACCGTTTTCTATATCCAGCACCACCGCACCATCCTGGAGCATATCGGCGTGCTGGGGCTCTGCGTCACCGCCCTCATCCTGCTGGCTGTGGGCTGCTCTTCGCTCCTCTCGCGCCTGGTGAAGACGGATGCGAGGCAGCGCCGCACGGTGGTGATTGAGGTGGGCATGCAGAATGCCGCCCAGGCCATTGCCATCGCCTCCAGCCCCATCATTTTCGGAAGCGAGCAGATGGCCATCCCCGCCATCCTCTACTCCCTCATGATGAACATTGTGCTGCTCATCTATGTGGGCCTGGTGCGTCGCCGGGGATAGCCATAAATGGGGATTGCTTTTGTCACCGGAACGCCGTATTTTTGTCCTTGAATTTGAATCGCTATGAAACGCTTTATACTCATTGCCGGCCTCCTGGCCCTTGCCGCCACCACCAGCCCTGTGAAAAAGCAGGCCGACGGCACCGTCACCATCAATACCACCACCCTCAAGGCCGATGAAGGCTGTTTTGGCCCCACGCCCGTGATTATCCACCTGGATGCGCAGGAGC
>CAMOKK010000031.1 GCA_946617545.1 uncultured Bacteroidales bacterium
TCAGAACTCCACGTCTATGCCTTCGTCAATCACCTCCTCGCAGTGCTCCAAAGAGCAGGAGAACACGCGGCCGGGGTATTTCTCATAGATGGAGCGGTTGTGGGTGACCATCACGATGGCCGTGCCGCCGGCGTTGAGGTCCTGCAGGAGCTGCAGAATTTCGTCGGCCGTTTCTGCGTCCAGGTTGCCGGTGGGCTCGTCGGCCAGAATCACCGGCGGGCGGTTCAGCAGGGCGCGGGCGATGGCGATACGCTGCTGCTCGCCGCCGGAGAGCTGATGCGGCATCTTGTGGCCCTTGGTACTCATGCCCACGGCCTTGAGCACTTCCCGGATGCGTCCGTCAATCTCTCCGCGGTCCTTCCATCCCGTGGCGCGGAGCACGAACTCCAGGTTCTCCTCCACGCTGCGGTCTGTAAGCAGCTGGAAGTCCTGGAACACCACGCCCAGGCGGCGCCGGAGGAAGGGAATGTCCTTGCTGCGGATTTCCTTCAGGTCAAAGCCGCAGGCGGTCCCTTCTCCCTTGAGGAGTTTGTTCTCTGCCGTGACGGTTCGGATGATGGAAGTTTTTCCGGAGCCCACCTTGCCCACGATGTAAACCAGGTCTCCGGGCATTACGTCCATGTTGAGCCCGTACAGAACCACGTTTTCACCGTTGAGGATATCGGCGTTTTTGAAATGGATAAGCGGTGTCATATTGTCAAATTCCCACAAGTTCCCACAAATATAATCAGAATTTTTCGTAAATTTGTAGGATATGAGAAAAACCATCTTCGCGTTAGCGGCAATTCTGATTGCGCAAAGCCTTGGAGCACAGAACGTGCAAAGGGCTGCAGAGTTATACAACAAGGGGTTCTATGCAGAGGCCGTGCAGGCCCTGGAGCAGGACAAATCGGCCACGGCCGAGGCCTACCGGGCCCTGAGCGCCCTCCAGCTCAAGAGTGAAGGGGCGGGCGTCAAGGCCGATGCCTTCATGAAAAAATTCCATGAGCACGCCCTGGTGCCCCAGGTGCGCTTCCTGAGGGCGCAGAACCTCTTTGACGAGGGAAAGTACGAGGAGGCCGCCGCCCAGCTCAGGGAGATCAAGCCCGCCACCCTGCGTAAGGCCCAGCTGCCGGAATATCGCTACAAGCTGGGTTATGCCGCCTACAGCTACGGAGACTGGGAGGCCGCCATGCCCTGGCTGGAAGCCGCCACGGAGCCCTATTCGGACTATTCCGCCCCGTCGGCCTTCACCCTGGGCTATATCCATTATGCCCGGAGCCGCTTCCCTGAGGCCGAAAAATGGTTTGACAAGTGCAAGAAGGACTACCGCTTCAAGGAGCCTTCGCTCTACTATATCCTCGAATGCCGATTCAACGAAAAGGATTACGACTACGTGATTGCCCACGGGGAGGAGGTGATGGCGCAGGTTTCCGAAGACCGCCGTCCCCGCCTGAGCCGCATCCTGAGCGAGAGCTACCTGGTGCGGGGCAATGTGGACAAGGCCCGGGAGTATTATGAGGAAGGTTTGGGCGGAGGAACGGAGAACCGCTCGGACCACTTCCGCGCCGGCGAAATCGCCTACCTCTCCAGCGACTGGCAGGGCGCCGTAGACCGTTTCCTTCAGCTGGGAGACCGGGCCGATTCCCTGGGCCAGATAGCCTCTTACCAGATGGGTTTCAGCTATATCCAGCTGCACAACAAGGTGGCCGCCATGCAGGCTTTCCAGGAGGCATCGGCCCTGAACTACCAGGCCGATATCCAGGAAGACGCCTTCTACAATTACGCCAAGCTGGCCTTCGACCTGGGCAAGGACACCCAGCCCTTTTCCGAGTACCTGCGCAAGTACAATCGCCGCAACGACCAGATTTACTCCTACATGGCCATGGCGGCGCTCACCAACCATGACTACGAGGCTGCCGTTGAGGCCTACGACCATATCGACGAGCTGGACAGCCGCATGAAGGCCAACTACATGAAGGCCTACTTCCTCCGCGCCCGGGAACTCATGGAAACGGGCTCCTGGAGAATGGCGGCTCCGCTGCTGAAATCGGCCTCGTGGTACAGTCCCAAGACGGACGGCTTCTACCAGCTGTCCCGCTACTACTTGGGTGAATGCCTGTACAGGGACGGCCAGTGGGCCGATGCCCGCGGGGAATTCACGGAGCTTTACAACCGCAACGCCTTAAGGGGCCGTCCGGAAGGTGCCCTCCTGCCTTATCACGTGGCTTACAGCTATTTCAAGGAAGGGGATTACAGCCAGGCCCTCAAATGGTTTACCAAGTACTTGGAAGGCCGTTCCCAGGAAGCCGGTGAAGACGCCCAGACCCGCGTGGCCGACTGCTACTTCTTCTCCGGAGACTACAAGACGGCCCTGGAAGCCTATGAGAAGGAAATGGAGCTCTATCCCGGCAGCCAAACCCTGTATCCGCGTTACCGCGCCGGCGTGGCCAGCGGCCTGATAGATAAAAACCGCCGGAAGGTGCAGATTCTGGAACCCGCCCTCCAGGCCGATCCGGCCACGCCCTACTACGGGGAGTCCCTTTACGAGCTGGGCCGCGCCTATGTGTCCGTGCGGGACCGCGAAAACGCCATCCGGACCTTCCAGAACCTGAACAGCACCACCACAAACGCCTCGCTCAAGGACCTCGTGCTCCTGGAGCTGGGCATGGTGGAGCGCAACGCCGGCAACAAGGCCCGGGCGCTGGAATACTACAAGGAAGTGGTTTCCCGCGGCGGAGAGCACCGGGAAGATGCCCTCCTGGCCATCGAGGCCATCTACCGCACCAGCCGGGACCCTGACGGCTACCTGGCCTATGTGAACAGCCTGGGAAGCAGCGCCGGACGCACCGAGGAGGAGAAGGAAGAAGTCTACTTCTCCAGTGCGGAACAGGCCTACCTTGCCGGAGACTATGCCGGTGCCCAGGGCACGCTCACGTCCTATCTGGAAAAATATCCCCAGGCCGCCTATGCCGCCAAGGCCTATTTCTATCTGGGCGAGTGCAGCCGCGAATCCGGCGCTAAGGAGCCCGCCATGGACTATTACCTCCGCGCCATGCAGGAGGGCTTGGACGGCGCCCTGGGAGAAAGCGCCCTGGCGGGTTATGCCAAACTTAACTACGAGACAGGCCGATACGGAAAGGCCTACGGCGCCTACGAGGAGCTGAGGGAAACCGCCCGCCTGGAGGCCAACCGCCACGAGGCCCTCATCGGCCTGATGCGCAGCGCCTTCCGCGCCAAGGAATGGGCCGATGCCATCCCGGCCGCCGAAACCGTCCTGAATACCTTCAAGGACGCCTCCCTGGCCCGTGAGGCCCGTTATGTGAGGGCTAAGTCCCTGCTGAGCACCAGCCGCCGCCAGGAAGCCTTCCGGGACTTCGAGGTCCTTTCCAAGGAACCTTCCACGGACGAGGGCGCCGAAGCCACTTACCTTATCATCGAAGACCTCTACAACCGGGCGGAATTCGATACCATCCAAAGCCGCGTGTACGCATTCTCCGAGAAAGCCGGCGGCCAGAACTACTGGCTGGCCAAGGCCTTCATTGTGCTGGGAGACTCCTTTGCCGACCAGGGCAACATGACGCAGGCCCGCGCCACCTTCGAGAGCATCCGTGACGGCTATACGCCCCAGGGTCCCCAGGACGACGTTATGGACCAGGTGAACCTCCGTCTCCGTAAACTGAATTAGCCATGAAGAAAGAACTCATCATATCGGCCCTCCTGCTTGCTGCCGGAGCCGCCTACGCCCAAAACCTGAACCCGGTGGTGGAAGTTACGGGCGTGTATGCCCGCGAGGCCACGGGAATCGAGAAGCCTTCCCAGCTGAAGGCCCTGCCGGATTCCGTGTTCAAATTCAACCTGGACTTCGATTACAGTGTCAAGAGCACTCCCTACAAGGGCGCCTACGAGTTTAACCCCTACCTGGTGACCATGCGTCCCGGGGCCCGTCTGAGCGGAGAGCAGAAACTCTATCTGAAGGCCGGGGCCGGCTACTCCCTGCACCCGGAGGTGGATTTTGTGTGGAACCCCTTGAGAACGCAGAATTTCCGTCTCAACGTTTATGCGCAGCATAACTCCTACATAGGGTCTTTCCGGAATGTTTCCAAGCAGGACGGCATCTACACCTGGGATGGAACCGTCAAGGGAAACGGCGTGAACGCCCGCACCCAGGCCGGTATGGACCTCCTGTACGCCTTCAAGGGCGGGGAATTGTATGCCGACGTGCAGTACCGCAACGTGGCGGCTTCGGACGTTTTCCTGGCTGCGAATCCGTCTGTCCTCATGTATCACCGGGGCCAGCTTAGGGCCGGCATCCAAAATGTCCCCGGAGCCCGTTTCCTGTATGGTGTGAACACCCGCGTGGCCTACTTGAAAGACCCCGTGGATTACGAGCTTCATACGGTGACGGACCTCTCCCTGGGCTTCCGCGTGGGCCGGAACGCCTTCCGCGTGGGGGCCGGTGCAGAGACCGTCTCTTTTGCAAATGGTTTCGGCCTCAAGGTGGAGGCTGCTCCGCACTATGTGCTCTCCAGCGGGCGCTTCAATATGGACCTGGGCGTGAAGTTCTCCTTCATTTCCCGTTCGGAGGAGACGGTGTTCCCCTTCAAGTCCGGCTTCATATTCCCGGACGTGCACATCTCTTACCGCATTGCAGATGCCGTGGTGCTGCAGGCAGCCGCTACGGGCGGAGACCGCCTGAACAGTTACGACTCCCTGCTGGAGCGCAACCCCTATCTGGGCAGTTTCCGCTGGCATCGGGACGTGACCGTGGAGCGCTTCAACATCATGGCGGGGCTGCGCGGCAGCGCGGCGGGCCGCTTCTCCTACGACCTTAGGGCCGGCTACCAGCTGGTTTCCAACGAGTTCGGCTGGAGCTATTACAACAACGGAGAGCTTTCCATGGCCTATGTGAGCCCCCTGAGCACCATCTACGGCCAGCTGCAGCTGGGCTGGAACTCCGAGCACTGGGATGTATCGGCCTTTGTGAAATACGGTTACACGCCCATGCCCACGCTGGAGACGGAGGTGGAGAAGAATGTCTTTGCCCCGGCCAGTTTCCGCGGGAACGGACACGTTTTCTACAAATGGGGCGGCCGCATCAAGCTGGGTGCCACGCTGGAAGGCCGCAGCAAGCTGCGGAGCCACACGCCCGTGCCCGGCTTCCTGGACCTCGGGGCCTATGCGGAGTACGCCTTCGGCCGCCGCCTGGCCTTCTGGCTCAAGGGAGGCAACCTCCTGAACCAGAGCATCCAGCGTTTACCCTTCGTGGTGGAGGGCGGCATTTACGGAACCGCCGGTATCCGTCTGGTGCTGTAGTCTTGGAATTCTCGTGTTTTTTTCCTATCTTTGCATGCTTATAGAAAATAGGAAAAAACATGATAGAAAACGAGCAGACACGTCAGGCGGAAGAGCAGTATTCGGCCAGCAGTATCCAGGTTCTGGAAGGCCTTGAGGCAGTTAGGAAGCGCCCCTCCATGTATATCGGCGATGTAGGCGAAAGAGGCCTGCATCACCTGGTGTACGAAGTGGTGGACAACTGTATAGACGAGGCCATGGCCGGCTTCTGCACGGACGTAGACGTAAAGATACTCCCGGACAACTCCATCAGCGTGAAGGACAACGGCCGCGGCATCCCCACCGGCATGCATGAGAAAGAGCACCGGAGCGCCCTCGAAGTGGTGCTTACCGTGCTGCACGCCGGCGGCAAGTTCGACAAGAACAGCTACAAGGTATCCGGCGGTCTGCACGGCGTGGGCGTGTCCTGCGTAAACGCTCTCAGTGACCTCCTGGTGGCGGAAATCCACCGTGAGGGAAAGGTTTTCCAGCAGAAGTATTCCAAGGGCAAGCCCATCACCCAGGTGGAGGTTATCGGAGAGGCCGATGACACCGGCACCACCATTACCTTCCACCCGGACGCCACCATCTTCACCCAGACCATCGTCTACAAATACGAAACCCTGGCCAACCGCCTGCGCGAACTGGCCTACCTCAACAAGGGCATCCGCATCACCCTGACGGACCTCCGCTCCTTAGTTGACGAGTTTGAGACCGCGGCCGACGGAGAGCGCCATGCCACCGGACGGCAGGTTTACCGCTCGGATGTCTTCTACAGCGAGCAGGGCCTCAGGGAATTCATCAACTACCTGGACGCCGGGGAGGAGAAACTCATTCCGGAAGCCATCTGCGTGAACACGGACAAGGTGATTCCCATAGACATCGCCCTGCAGTACAATACCGGTTTCCGTGA
The DNA here is from genome assembly GCA_946617545.1 of uncultured Bacteroidales bacterium. GTDB lineage: Bacteria > Bacteroidota > Bacteroidia > Bacteroidales > UBA932 > Cryptobacteroides. Next base: position 6,227 of record CAMOKK010000031.1, read on the forward strand.
GCGGATTTACTCTTATGTGAACAACATCAACACCATCGAAGGCGGCACCCACCTCCAGGGCTTCAAGATGGGTCTGTCCCGTTCCCTTAAGAACTATGCGGAGAAAAACAACCTCCTGAGCAAGTTCAAGGGAGACCTCAGCCCCGAAGACTTCCGCGAAGGCCTCACCGCCGTCATTTCCGTGAAGGTGGCCGAACCGCAGTTCGAGGGCCAGACCAAGACCAAGCTGGGTAACCCGGAGGCCACATCGGCCGTATCGCAGGCCACCGCCGCCGCCCTGGACCAGTACCTGGAGGAGCATCCCAAGGAGGCCAAGACCATCGTGGAGAAGGTGGTGCTGGCCGCCACGGCCCGTGCCGCCGCCCGCAAGGCCCGCGAGATGGTGCAGCGCAAAACCCCCATGGGAGGCGCCGGCATGCCCGGCAAACTGGCCGACTGCTCGGACCATGATCCGGAGAAGTGCGAGCTCTTCCTGGTGGAGGGAGACTCTGCAGGCGGTACCGCCAAGCAGGGCCGTGACCGCCGCATCCAGGCCATCCTGCCCCTGCGCGGTAAAATCCTGAACGTAGAAAAGGCCGCCCAGGACCGCGCCTTCGAGAGCCAGGAAGTGAGAAACATCTACACCGCCCTGGGTGTGACCGTGGCGCAGGAAGACGAATCCGGAGAAAAGCACATGGACCTTTCCAAGCTCCGTTACCACAAGGTGATTATCATGACGGATGCCGATGTGGACGGTTCCCACATCGCCTGTCTCATCCTCACCTTCTTCTTCCGCTACATGTTCGACCTTATCAAGAACGGATATGTATACCTGGCCACGCCGCCGCTCTATCTGGTGAAGAAGGGCAAGGAGGAGCGTTACTGCTGGACGGACGCCCAGCGGGAAGCCGCCACCGCCGAACTGGGCCGCGGAACGGACAAGGGAGTGACCGTACAACGTTACAAAGGTCTGGGTGAAATGAGTGACACCCAGCTGTGGGAAACCACCATGGACCCGTCCCGCCGCGTCCTCAGGCAGATTACCATCGAGAACGCCGCCGACGCGGAGCGTACCTTCTCCATGCTCATGGGAGACGACGTGCCGCCGCGCCGCGCCTTCATCGAAGAAAACGCCCACTATGCAAATATCGACGCCTAAGATACCCCGGAAGTTCCTTCCGCTCATCTTTGTTTTCGCAGTCCTCGTGCTCCTGATGCCCCGGACCGCGAAATTCAATTATGATTATAAGAAAGGAACACCCTGGCCCTACGAAACCCTCATCTCCCAGTTCGACTTTCCCATCCTGAAGACGGACGAGCAGATTCAGGCCGAAAGGGAACAGGCCGGAAACATCGTAATCCCGTATTACCGTTATTCAGAGGAGGTTACGTCCTCGGTGGTGAAGAATGTCCAGAGCCTGGACCTGGGCAAGCACAACTCCCTGCGGCCGGCCATCGTGAACCGCCTGGGAGAGATTTACGCCCGCGGCGTCATCTCCGACAGCCGCGTGAAACTGGACCTGGACTACCGGGCCGAAGTATCTGACAACCTGATCTATATCCAGAAGAACAAGCGTGCCACCCAGTACCCCCGCTCGGAGGTGTACAAAGTGTCCGACGCCAAGGACCAGCTGGTGGCCTCCATGGCCAAGAGCTACCCTTCGGTGAACCTGGATTCGCTGTTCCGCCGGGCCTCCGTGTACTCGGTCATCGTTCCCAACCTCCTGTACGACCAGTCCATGACGGAACTGGCCCATACGGGCTCCTCGGACTACATTTCCCCCACGCTGGGCTATGTGCGGGCCGAGGAAAAGATTGTCTCCAAGGGAGAGATTGTGACGGCCGAGGTGGCCCAGATCCTGGACAGCTACAAGGAAGAATACAACAAGGTGTACGGCTACGGCGCTCCGCGGGTGCTGCTGTACATCGGCAATATCCTGCTGGCCCTGGCGCTGCTGGTGGTGCTGTATTTCTGCATCTACTACACCAACCGGGGCGTGTTTGAAGACAAGAACCGCTACTACTATCTTCTTACGGTGTTCGTGCTGGTGGCGGTGATCACCTTCCTGCTGGAGCGGGTGGCGCCGGCGGGCCTCTATATGATGCCCTATCCGGTGTTTGCCCTGTACCTGCTGGCCTTCTTCAGAAAGCGCCTGGTGCTGCCGGTCTATATGGTGTACCTGCTGCCGCTGCTCATTTTCTGCGGAGGCGGCATGGAACTCTTCGTGATGTATCTGGTGGCCGGAACGGTGACGCTGGAAACCTTCGGCCATCTTTCCACCGGCTGGAAGCAGTTTGTGAACGCCGCCATTATCTTCGGGGTGGAGATTGCCGTGTACGTGGGCTTCCGCCTCATCGACGCCGGCAGCCTGTCCCTGTGGTGGGTCAGCGGCATCCGCATCTTCGTGGGCGCCATTGCCACGGTGGCCCTGTACCCGCTCATCTACCTGTTCGAGCGCATCTTCAACCTGGTCTCCGTCACCCGCCTGGAAGAGATGGCCGATACCCACAACCCGCTGCTGCAGGAGCTGAGCGCCAAGGCGCCGGGCACCTTCCAGCACTGCCTGCAGGTGATGAACATGGTGGACGCCGTGGGCCGCGCCACCGATGCCGACGTAGCCCTGCTGCGGGCCGCCGCCCTCTACCACGACATCGGTAAAATGCAGAACCCCCTCTGCTTCGTGGAAAACGAGAGCTCCAGCCCCGAGGCGGAGAAATACCATGACGGAAAATCGGCCAAAGAGAGCGCCCAGGACATCATCCGACACGTGGACGACGGTCTGGCCATTGCCACGGAGCACCGCCTCCCGGACCAGATCAAGGCCTTCATCCGCTCGCACCACGGGACCACCTGCACCGCCTATTTCCTCAATAAGTATTTGAACGAAGGGGGAGACCCGCAGGATACATCGGCCTTCTACTATCATGGGCAGAAGCCGGTGACCAAGGAGCAGGTAATCCTGATGGTGTGCGACTCTATTGAGGCGGCGTCCCGGACCATGAAGGAATTCACGCCCGAGGCCTGCGACCGCTTTGTGGAGAACATTGTGGCGGGCAAGGAGAAAATGGGCCAGTTCGAGGACGCGGACATCACCCTGCACGACCTCAACCTGATGAAAAACATGCTCAAGACCTACCTTCTGCAGATTTTCCACGGAAGGGTGTCTTATCCCAAGAGAAAAAGATAAATAATTTATAATCAATAAAAAACTATGAATGTAACCCACATCCAACCCGATGCGCTCAACTATACGCTGACCATCGAGATTGCAGCAGAAGATTATGCCGAGCCGCTGCGCAAGCGCCTCAATGAGTACAAACGCAAGGCCGATATCAAGGGCTTCCGTAAGGGAATGGCCCCCATGCAGCTGATTCAGCGCATGTACGGAGACCAGGCTCTTTACGAGAGCGTGAACGGCTTGGTAGGAGACACCATCGACAAGTTCATCGCCGACAACAAGGTGCGCGTGCTGGGAGAGCCCATGCCCGCCGAAGACCAGCCCCAGCTGTCCTGGAAGGCCGGTGAAAGCTTCACCTTCAAGTTCGACATTGCCCAGACTCCGGAACTGAACATAGAGGTGGGCAAGGATGACAAGATTCCTTACTACGAGATTAACATCACCGCCGCCGAGAAGAAGGCCCAGAAGGAGCAGCTTCTCCAGCAGTACGGTTCCCTGCAGGAAGGCAAGAAGGCCGGTGAGCAGGACTACATTGTGGCCGATATCGAGAACGAGGGCCACAAGGCCGAGGGCGTGTATGTTTCCGTCTCCCATGTGGCCGAAGAGGCCCGCGGAGCCTTCCTGGGTAAAAAAGCCGGAGACAAGTTCCAGGTAGATGTGAACGCCGCCTTCACCAACGAGACAGACCGTGCCGCCATGCTCAAGGTCCAGAAGGACCAGCTGGCTTCCCTGGACCCGATGTTCACCTTCACCGTTGTGAACGTGAAGACTTATGTGGCCGCCGAGGAGAACCAGGAAACCTACGACAAGATTTTCGGCGAGGGCAAGGTGACTACGCCCGAGCAGTTCGAGCAGAAGATTGAGGAGCGCATCAAGGCTTCCCACGAGCAGGAGGCCAACTACCGCTTTGGGGCCGACGTGCGCAAGTACTTCGTTCAGAAGGCCAAGCTGGAACTGCCGGAGGCCTTCTTGAAGAGGTGGCTGGTATATGCCAACGAGGGCAAGTTCACCGCCGAGCAGGTGGAGAAGGAGTTCCCGGCTTTCCTGGAGGACTTCAAGTGGCAGCTGGTTCGCGGTTCCCTCATGCAGAAGTTCGGTCTTAAGGTATCCCAGGCCGATCTGCAGGCCGCCGCAGAATCCTTCGTGGCCTATCAGTATGCCATGTACGGCATGGCCGGTGTCCCGGAGAACATCATCAAGTCTTCCGCGGAGAACGTGCTTCAGGACCAGAACCAGCGTCGTCGTCTGGAAGAGCAGTGCGAGGACAACCTCACCATCGCCAAGGTCCGTGAAGAGGTGACGCTCCAGACCAAGAAGATTTCCCAGGACAA
>CAMOKK010000032.1 GCA_946617545.1 uncultured Bacteroidales bacterium
AGCGGAACCGCAACGCTTGACTACTCTGACCTGAGCAACATCTCATTCACATATACTGCAGAATAAGACGTAAATACTAACAAGGAGGGCGGCCCCGCAAGCCACGGCGCGGACGGCCGGCCGCCCTCCAACCAATAAAAGCAACAAAAGCGGTCCTCAAGGCCGCTTTTGCTATTCATCATAATGCCGATATTCCGTTCAATCGCATCAGGTTCTTTGGGTTTTCATCCCCCAAAAACCCTCACACCTGCGACGAAACTCGGCCGCACCTGCAACACCACCCACCGTGTCCGAGCGATTTTGGATTTGTGGCAAAGGATTTTTATCTTTGCATGAATAAGGTAACGCGTTATGAAAGTAGGAGAGATTACCGCGGCGCTGGAGGTGTTTGCCCCGCTCCGCATCCAGGAGAGCTGGGACAACAGCGGCCTTATCATTGGCAGTGCCGATGATGAGGTGCATGGGGTCATGCTGGGCTTTGACTGCACGCCGGAGCTGATTAGGGAAGCCGTAGAAAAGGGCTGTGACATGGTTGTCACGCACCATCCGCTCATTTTCAAGGGCATCAAACGGATAGACAGCAAGGACCCCGTGGGGGCCGCCATCATGCAGGCGGTGCGCTCCGGGGTGGCGGTGTATGCCGCCCACACCACGGCCGACAAGGTGATTGCCGGGGTGAGCGGGGCCATGGCCCGCCGCCTGTCCCTGCAGAACGTGAGCATCATGGTGCCGGAAGAAGACGGCACCGTGGGCCTGGGCTGCCTGGGAGACTTCCCGCAGCCGATGACCGGCGCCGAGGCCCTGGCCTATGTGCGGGAGAAATTCGGCCTGAAGGTCATCCGCAGTTCCAAACCGCTGGAAACGCCCATTACCCGGGTGGCCCTTCTCGGGGGCAGCGGCGGCTCGGAGATGGCCCTTGCCCGCTCCCGCGGCGCAGAACTCTATATCACGGCCGATGTTTCCTACCACAATTTCTTTACTCCGGAGGGCTTCATGGTCATGGATATCGGCCATTTTGAGAGCGAAGTGGAGATTGTGGACATTTTCTTAACGGAGTTACGGAAAAAATTTCCTACCTTTGCAAGCTACAAAAGCGCACAGCTGGACAGGAGCAACCCTGTCCACTATTTTGGGTTGTAAATAATAAATCGATTTATATTTTTATGGCAAGTACCAAGAAAACCCCCGCCGCCAAGAAAGTGGAGGCCCCCATTGACCAGAGGGAAACTTTTGTGTCACTGCTCAAAAGTTTCGCCGATTCCGATATGCCCGTAGAGGAGAAGCTCAAGACCCTTTACCAGCTTCAGGCGGCCGATTCCGAGATTGACAAGATTATCCAGCTCCGCGGAGAACTGCCCGCCGAGGTGTCTGCTCTGGAAGATGAGATTGCTTCCCTCAAGGAGCGCAGCGCCGCCATTTCCGCCGTGATTGACCAGTTCAACCGCAACATTGCGGATGCCAAGCTCTCCATCGCAGATCATGAGAGCACCATCGAGAAATACCAGCGCCAGCTGGAGACCATTGCCAACTCCCGCGAGTACGATTCCCTGAACAAGGAAATCGAGAACCAGGAGCTGCTCCGTCAGATTGACGAGAAAACCATCAACGATACCCGTTTCGAAATTGGCAACAAGAAGGCCGAGCTGGAAGAGATTAAAGACCGTCTCACCATCCGTACGGACGACCTCAAGGCCAAGAAGGATGAGCTGGAGAACATTGTGGAGGAAACCGCCAAGGAAGAGGCCGTGCTCCGTGCCCGCCGGGAAGAGTGCGCCGCCAAGATTGACGCCCGCACCATGAGCGCCTACGAGCGCATCCGCGAGAGCGTGCACAATCACCTGGCCGTGGTGGGCATCTACAACGGAGATTCCTGCGGAGGATGCTTCAACACCATCACGCCCCAGCGCCGCGTAGAGATTGCCTCCAACCGCAAGCTCATCATCTGCGAGCACTGCGGCCGCATCATCATCAATCCGGATTTCGAAAACTAAAAACCTATGCCGGAGCCCTCTCGCAAGAGAAACCGTAACGCGGAGCCGCAGGACCTGGAAACCCTGATGGGGAACAAACCCCCTCAGGCCCTGGATGTTGAGGCTGCCGTTCTGGGAGCCATGCTGGTAGAGCCCGCCACCATAGACGAGTCTATGGAGGAGCTGTCGGCGTCGTGTTTCTACGACCCGCACCACCGCATGATTTTCGAGGCCATGTCGGAGCTCGTGAACGAGCACGTGTCCATAGACCTGGTTACGGTGAGCGAGAAACTCCGTTCCAAGGGAAACCTGGAAATCATCGGAGGCCCCGTGGTGCTGGCCGGCCTGTCGCAGAACATCGCCGCCGCCGCCCATATCGAGTATTACATCAAGATTCTCAAGCAGAAGACCATCCAGCGGGACTTGATTACCGCCTCCTACGAGATTCTCAAGCAGTCTTTTGACGAGTCCACCAACGTGGACGACCTCATAGACAACGCCCAGACCAAGGTGTTTGCGGCCATCCAGAACAATGTGAAGCGGGATGTCCAGGATATCGGCTCCATCATCAACGAAGTGCTGGACAACCTGCAGGAACTGCAGAACATCACCGGTCCGTCCGGCGTCCCTTCCGGTTACCCCTCCATAGACCGCGTAACCCAGGGCTGGCAAAAGAGCGACCTCATTATCCTGGCCGCGCGTCCTTCCGTGGGTAAGACGGCCTTCGCGCTCAATATTGCACGCAATGCCGCAGTGGATGCCAACATGCCCGTGGCCGTGTTCTCCCTGGAAATGAGTGCCGACCAGCTGGGCAAGCGTCTCATTACCACGGAAAGCGGCCTGTCCGGAGAAAAAATCAAGGGCGGCGTAAAGCTGGAACCCTTCGAGTGGATTCAGCTGGAGGATACCCTCCGCCGTCTGGCCAAGGCGCCGCTGTACATTGACGATACCCCTGGTATTCCCATCATGGAGTTCCGAACCAAAGCCAAGCGCCTGGTGAAGCAGAAGGGCGTGCGCCTCATCGTGGTGGACTATTTGCAGCTGATGCAGGGGCCGGTGGAGCTCCGCGGCCTGCGAGAGCAGGAGGTGGCCGCCATCTCCCGCACCCTCAAGGCCACGGCCAAGGAACTCAATATCCCCATCATCGCCCTGTCCCAGCTTTCCCGTAACGCCGTGCAGCGCACCGGCGGCACCGGAAAGCCCCAGCTGAGCGACCTCCGCGAATCCGGCTCCATCGAGCAGGATGCCGATATGGTCATCTTCATCCACCGCCCGGACTTTGTGGGCATGAGCGACAACCCGGAAGACCGTGAGAAGGCCTACATCGTGATAGCCAAGCATCGTAACGGTGAGGTCTGCGACATTGAGATGAAGTACAAGGCCTCCCAGGTGAAGTTTGTGGAGCCGGACCAGAGCCTGGACGTGTATGCCCGGCAGGGGCCCGTGGCCAGCGCCGTGAACGAGCCCTTGGCCGGAGAATCCCAGGACCATTACAATTTTGACAATCAGCAGGATTTCTGACCATGCGAAGAATCCTGCTTATATTCCTTCTGTTTTGCACTTCCCGGGCCGCTGTGGCGCAGGAGCACCCGTTCATGGACGGAGAGGAGGTCCGCTGGTCCGTCATGTTCAAATGGGGCGCCCTCAATACGGAGGTGGGCAAGGCCCAGTTTTCCGTGGATTCCCTCTTTTTCCGCGACAGCGAGGCCTATCATATCGGCTGTACGGTAAAATCGGCCCCTTTTTTTGACAGATTTTACAAAATAAGGGAAGACCTCCAGAGCTGGGTGCGGGCCGATGACCTGCGGCCCATCCGTTTTACGCGGGACACGTACGAAGGGGGCTACACCGCCACCAACGACTATAATTACAATTGGGACAAGGGCGTCATCGAGGCCGATATCAACTTTGAAAACAAGGGGGAGCAGCGCCTGGAAATTCCGGTGAAGGAAGGGGAGTACGATTTGATTTCTCTGGTCTTCAATATCCGGAGCCTCCCGGAAAGCGCATACCGGAAGGGTGAGACCACCCTGGTGCGTTTTGCCATAGACGACGCCGTTTTTGACGTACACATCAAGTCCTATGGGGAGGAGGTAATCAAGGTGCGGAAGATGGGGAAGATGAAGGGCTGGCACCTGGCCTGTTCCGTGGTGCAGGGGGCCCTTTTCGAGGGCGACGAAGACTTGCATCTCTGGCTGTCGGCCGACAAAAACCGCATTCCCATTGCCGCCAAAGTCCCTTTGAGGGTGGGTGCCGTGCAGGCCTGGCTCTGCGCTTACAGCGGCCTCAAGTATCCTTTTGAAGCGTATGCCGATGGCCGAAAGCGTTAGTCATAAGGGAAAGGTGCTGCGGATTACCCCGCAGCTCACCACGGTGTCCATTCTCCAGCACGCCGCGTGCGGGGAATGTCATGCCGCCGGCCTCTGCGGCATGGCCGAACTGGCCGAAAAAACGGTGGAGGTGCCCACAGACCCTTACGCTTTCTACAAGGTGGGAGACGAGGTGGAAGTGGTGCTGAAGGCATCCATGGGCATGAAGGCCGTGTATCTGGCCTATTTGATTCCCCTGGTGGTGCTCATGGCCGTTATCCTGGGGCTGAGCGCCCTGGGGGTGGGGGAGATGGCCGCCGCCCTTTCGGGCGTGGGGGCCATTGCCGTGTACTATTTGGTGCTGTATCTTTTCAGGGACAGACTGAAAAACGAATATATATTTACAATAAAAGGATAAACTATGTCATCTATCATCATTTGGACCGTCGCGGTGATTACCGTTCTGGGCCTTGTGCTTGCGCTGGTGCTGTATTTGGTGGCCCAGAAGTTCAAGGTTCAGGAAGACCCGCGCATCGATGAGGTGGAGAAGGTGATGCCGGGCGCCAACTGCGGCGGCTGCGGCTTTGCCGGCTGTCGTGCATTTGCCGAGGCTGCGGTGAAGGCCCCCAACCTGGACAACAACTATTGTCCGGTGGGCGGCAACGATGTCATGGCCAAGGTGGCGGCTATCCTGGGTTACGAAGTCACGGAAAAGGCCCCCATGGTGGCCGTGGTCCGCTGCAACGGAACCTGTGAGGCCCGTCCCAAGGTAAACGACTACGACGGCTATCCCTCCTGCTATGTGAAATCGCTCCTGTACACCGGAGACACGGGCTGCTCCTTCGGCTGCCTGGGCTGCGGAGACTGCGTGAACGCCTGCCAGTTCGGAGCCCTCTCCATGGACCCGGTCACCGGATTGCCGGTGGTGGACCAGGAGAAGTGCACCGCCTGCGGCGCCTGCACCAAGGCCTGCCCCAAGCGCATCATCGAGCTTCGGCCCAAGGGCCCCCGCGGCATGCGCATGTTTGTGAGCTGCGTGAACAAGGACAAGGGTCCCGTGGCCAAGAAGGCCTGCGCCAACGCCTGCATCGGCTGCGGCATCTGCGCCAAAACCTGCACCCACGAGGCCATTACCGTAGAGGCCAATGTGGCCTACATTGACCCCGTCAAGTGCAAGCTTTGCCGCGAGTGCGAGGCCATGTGCCCCACCGGAGCCATCCATGGCGTGAATTTCCCCAAACCCTTGGACAAGGACGCCATCAAGGAGCGCATCAAGATTCGTCAACAAAAAGCAAAGGAGGCAGCCCATGTCTAAGCATACTTTCTCTATCGGCGGTGTGCATCCGCACGACAACAAGATTTCCCGGGAGTGCGCCCTTGAGCAGCTTCCCCTGGCTCCGACCGTGTATATCGGCGTTTCCCAGCACATCGGTGCGCCCTCCGTGCCCTGCGTGGCCGTAGGGGACAAGGTGAAGGTGGGACAGGTGATTGCGGAGCCCGGCGGCTTCGTGGGCGCCTTCATCCATTCTTCCGTGTCCGGAACCGTCAAGTCCATCGCCCCCAGGGCCGATCTGGCCGGCCGCGCCACCACCCACATCGAGATTGCGGTGGAAGGAGACGAGTGGCTGGAGGGCATCGACACGTCCGACACCCTCATCACCACCATTCCCGACGACGCCAAGGCCATCATCGACAAGATTCGCCTGGGCGGCGTGGTGGGCCTGGGCGGTGCCACCTTCCCCACGCATGTGAAGCTGAGCCCGCCTCCGGGCTCCAAGTGTGAACGCGTAATCATCAACGGCTGCGAGTGCGAGCCTTACCTCACCTCCGACTTCCGCACCCTTCTGGAGAAGGGAGAGCAGGTGGTGGTGGGTGCCGCCCTGCTCCAGAAGGCCATGGGCGGGGTTCCCTGTACCATCGCCATCGAGGAGAACAAGCCCGAGGCCATCGCCCATATCCGTGAAGTCATTGCCAAACTGGGCTACAAGGACATGGAGGTGATGGTGATGAAGATGATGTATCCGCAGGGCGGTGAAAAGCAGCTTATCGATGCTGTGATGCATCGTCAGGTGGGCTCCGGCGCCCTTCCCATCAGCGTGGGCGCCGTGGTTCAGAACGTGGCTACGGCCCTGGCCGTGTACGACGCCGTGCAGAAGGGGAGGCCCATCGTGGACAACTCCGTCACCGTGACGGGCGAGTGCTTCCCCCGCCAGGCCAACCTGCTGGTGCGCGTGGGAACACCCCTGAAGTATATCATCGACTATCTGGGAGGCATTCCGGCCGATGCTGCCAAGATTATCAGCGGCGGTCCCATGATGGGCCGCGCCGTGGCCAACCTGGATGCCGCCACCGTCAAGGGTACGGGCGCCCTGCTGTTCCTCACGGAAAAGCAGACCCGCCGCGCTCCCGAGACCCATTGCATCCGCTGCGGCAAATGTGCCGACGCCTGCCCCATGGGTCTGGAGCCGTTCCTGCTGAACAAACTCTCCAAGAATGCCGATTGGGAGGCCTGTGAGGCCAATGCCGCCCAGGACTGCATCGAATGCGGCTGCTGCCTGTATTCCTGCCCCGCCCACATTCCGCTGCTGGACAACATCCGCGTAGGAAAGGGCTTTGCCCTCAGTGCCATCCGCGCCCGTGCAGCCGCCGCCAAGGCCGCTGCCGAAGCTGCTAAAAAGTAAAAGACTATGAGTAAATTACTGGTTTCACCTTCCCCCCACATCCACTCCAAGGACTCTACCAAGTCCCTTATGCTGGATGTTGTGATAGCCCTCATCCCGGCGGTTGTCTGCTCCGTGGTCTTCTACGGCTGGCAGGAACTCATGGTGTTGGGCGTGAGTGTGGCTTCCTGCGTGCTGCTGGAATGGGCCATCACCAAGTACATGCTTAAAAAGCCCTCCACCATCGGAGACCTCTCGGCCGTCGTTACCGGTATCCTGCTGGCCCTGAATGTGCCGTACACCACTCCTTGGTGGGTTGTTTTCGTGGGTGCCGTGGTAGCTGTCGGCGTTGCCAAGATGACCTTCGGCGGCCTGGGCCAGAACATCTGGAACCCCGCCCTGGTGGGCCGCGTGTTCCTGCTGGTTTCCTTCCCCACCTATATGACCACCTGGAGCAAGCCCCAGGGCCTGTTCGGTGTGGACGCCGTTTCCGGCCCCACCCCGCTGGGTGCCATCCAGGAGGGCCTCATGCAGGGTTCCACCGTGCAGGAGCTCACATCGGCCTATGATTACAAAGACCTGCTGTTCGCCAACCTGGGCGGAAGTGCCGGCGAGGTATGCGCCCTGGCTCTGCTGGCCGGTTTCGTGTACCTTTGCTGCCGCAAAGTTATCAAGCCCTGGATTACCCTCAGCATCTTTGCCACCGTGGCCCTTACGTCCCTCATCTTCTGGGGCGTCAATCCGGCCCGCTTCACGGACCCTCTCTTCAACCTGCTCACCGGCGGTCTGGTCCTGGGTGCCTGCTTCATGGCTACGGACTATGTGACCTCGCCCATGAGCGTTTGGGGCGGTGTTGTTTTCGGTGTGGGAATCGGCTTCCTTACCGTGATGATCCGTTACTTCGGCTCCTATCCGGAGGGCGTTTCCTTCGCCATCCTTATCATGAACTCCGTGGTGCCGCTTCTGAACATGTGGTTTAAGCAGAAAAAATTCGGGAGGAAGTAGTTATGGCAGTTAAATCCAATCTTACCAACATGGTGACGGTCCTGGGCCTCACCTGCCTGCTGTGCTCGGCCATCCTGGGCGGCGCCTATGTGCTCACCAAGGAGCCCATCGACAAAGCGGCCGCTGAGAAGACCAACCAGGCCATCTCCCAGGTGCTTCCCCATTTCACGGAAGTGGAATACAACGAGGAAGGCCGATATTACACCGCCAAGGATGCGGACGCCCTGGTGGGCTATGCCATCGAGTCCACTACGGTGGGTTTTGGCGGCGCCCTGTCCCTTATCGTGGGCGTCACCCCCGACGGCGTGGTGTACAACACCTCCGTGCTCTCTCACAGTGAAACTCCCGGCCTGGGCGCCAAGTGCACCACAGACCAGAAATTCATGAGCCAGTGGAAGGGCTTCAACCCGGCCGTCAAGAAACTCTCGGTCACCAAGGACGGCGGCGACGTAGATGCCATCACGGCCTCCACCATCACCTCCCGCGCCTATGCCCTGGCCGTGGAGAATGCCCTCAATACCTTCAACAAGATTCAGGGAGGACAAGACAATGAGTAAATTCAAACTGATTACCGACGGGCTTGTCAAGAACAATCCCACCTTCGTGCTCCTGCTGGGCATGTGTCCCACGCTGGCCACCACCACATCGGCCATCAACGGCCTGTCCATGGGTCTGGCCACGCTCTTTGTGCTGGTCCTGAGCAACATGGCCATATCGGCCATTGCCCCGGTAGTGCCGGACAAGGTGCACATTCCCGTTTATATCGTGGTCATTGCCACCTTCGTTACCCTGCTGCAGCTCCTGATGCAGGCCTATACCCCGGCCATGTATGAGACGCTGGGCCTGTTTATCCCGCTGATTGTGGTGAACTGCATCGTGCTGGGCCGTGCCGAGGCCTTCGCCAACAAGCATGGCGTGCTGGAAAGTGCGTGTGACGGTCTGGGCGTGGGCCTGGGCTTCACCTGCTCCCTCACCGTGCTGGGCCTGGTCCGCGAGATTCTGGGCTCCGGCAGCGTGTTCGGCTACAATTTCATCGGCGGAAACGACGGTATGCTGGCCTTTGTGATGGCCCCCGGCGCCTTCCTGTGCCTGGGCTACCTGATGGTCCTGTTCAACAAATACCTTAAAAAGAACTAGGCTATGGAGTACTTTCTGATTATTATATCGGCCATTTTCGTTAACAACATCGTCCTGGCGCAGTTCCTGGGCATCTGCCCCTTCCTGGGGGTGTCCAACAAGCTGTCCACCGCCTCGGGCATGTCCATGGCCGTGTGCTTTGTGATTACGCTGGCCACGCTGGTCACGTATCTCATTAACAAGTACCTGCTCATTCCCTTCGGCATCACCTTCCTGCAGACCATCGCCTTCATCCTGGTGATTGCGGCCCTGGTGCAGATGGTAGAGATTGTGCTCAAGAAGGTTTCCCCGTCCCTGTATCAGGCCCTGGGCATTTTCCTGCCCCTGATTACCACCAACTGCGCCGTGCTGGGTGTGGCCATCAATGTGGTCACCAAGGAGTTCGCCTTTGTGCCCGGCGGCATGCTTAACCTGGGCCAGGCCCTGGTGTATGCCTTCGCCACCTCCCTGGGCTACGGCCTGGCCATGGTGATTTTTGCGGGTATCCGTGAGCACCTGGCCCTGAACGATGTTCCCAAGGCTTTCAAGGGCGTTCCCATCGCCATTATCAGCGTGGGTATCCTGGCCCTTGCCTTTATGGGCTTCAGCGGCATGGTGAAATAGGTTTTTGCCCTTGACAGCTAAGTAATTGGCTGTCTGTGTGTTATAGGAAACTTCTCGTTCAAATTTTGAACGAGAAGTTTCTTATAAATATCTCAGTGACAACAATTTAGTTGTCAAGGTTTTTACTGGATGAAGCTGGCGAAGTATCCGGCAAAAAACACGTTGGTGGTCAGATAGCCAATCACGGTGGCCACGAATACGCTGATGAGTCCCGGCATCATGAAACTGTGGTTCAGGAGATACTTGCCGATAACCGTGGTGCCGCTCCGGTCAAAGTTCACCGTAGCAATGTCGGAGGGGTAGTTGGGGATGAAGAAGTATCCGTACACGCTGGGGAAGACGCCCAGCAGGACAGGACCGGCGATTCCCAGTTCGTAGGCCAGCGGCAGCATGGCCACCACCACGGCGCCCTGGGAGTTGATAAGGACGCTCACCAGGAAGAACACCAGGGCGATACTCCAGGGATAGGCCGATACCAGGTCTGTCAGCATCACTTTCATCTGGTCCATGTAGTTGCCGAAGTAGGTATCGGCCAGCCAGGCGATGCCGTAGATGGCCACCACGGCTACCATGCCGGACTGCCAGACGGCTCCGGAAACGGCTTTCTTGGGCTGGGCCTTGCAGAAAATGATGTTGGCCGCGGCGGCCGTAAGCATGATAATCTGGATGCAGATGTTCATTTTGGGAAGGTTGATGGCCTGGGCCACGCTTCGGCCGTCGGCCACATGGAACATCTGGCAGAAGGCAAAGCCTACAATCACCAGGATGGCGGCCAGGAAGATGAACACCGAGGCCTTGGCTTCCTTGGTAATCACTTTATCCAGGGTGGTGGCGGAGTTTCCGTACATGTACTGGTACATTTCCGGGTCGGCCT
>CAMOKK010000033.1 GCA_946617545.1 uncultured Bacteroidales bacterium
CACATTGAAGAGGTCATCGGTTCGAATCCGATCGTCCCTACTCCCAAGAGACCTTTTTCAGGGTCTCTTTTTTTGTTATCTTTGTAGTAGCAAAAACCACATGATATGAAACGCCTTATCCTCTTTTTGTTCTTATTGGCCGCGGCGGCGTGCGAGCAGCCCCGGCAGGCGGTGAGCGGAAACTGGAAACTGTGTCCGGAGCCCCGCAGCGTCACCCTGACGGAAGAAAGTTTTGTGCTGGACGGGAATGTCTGTATCCGGGCCGATGAAAACCTCCGGCCCCAGGCGGCCCTGCTCCAGCGCTTGCTACAGGAATATACAGGCATCACGCCCCGCATGGGAGACAAGGGCAAGTGCATCGTCTTGAAGACCGACGCCTCCATAGGCGCAGGTTTGGAGCCCTTCCGGCAGGAGGAATGCTACCGGCTCAAGGTGTCGGCCGCACAAGTGGAAATCGCGGGAGGAAGCCCTGTGGGAGTGCTGAGAGGCATCCAGACGCTATTGAAGGGCCTTCCTGCCCGGGTTCAGGCCCACGAATGGCCCGCCCTGCAGGGAGGGGAGATACGGGACTATCCCCAGTTTGCCTACCGGGCCTTCATGCTGGACTGCAGCCGGCATTTCTTCCCGGTGGAAACGGTGAAGAAAGTCATTGACATAGCGGCGCTTCACCAGCTGAACCAGTTCCACTGGCACCTGACGGACGACCAGGGCTGGCGGCTGGAAATCAAGAAGTATCCCAAGCTCACGGAAGTGGGCTCCTACAGGCCCGGCAGCCCCGTAGATGGGCAGAGGGGCCATGACGGCATCCCGGTGAGCGGATTCTATACGCAACAGGAGGCCCGCGAGGTGGTGGCGTATGCCGCAGAGCGCGGTATCCAGGTGATTCCGGAGATAGACCTTCCCGGTCACATGATGGCGGCCCTGGCCTCCTATCCGGAGCTGGGCTGCACCGGCGGTCCCTATGAGGTGGCCTGCGAGTGGGGCGTGTTGGACGACGTCCTTTGCGCCGGCAAGCCCCAGGCCCTGGACTTCGTAAAAGACATCCTGGACGAGGTGATGGACATTTTCCCCTCCACCTATATCCACCTGGGCGGCGACGAGTGCCCCAAGGGCCGATGGGAAGCCTGCCCCCGCTGCCAGGCCCGAATCAAGGAACTGGGCTTGAAGCGTAGCGGGGCCAAATCGGCCGAAGAGCTGCTGCAGTCCTGGTTCATGGACCAGGCGCTCTCGCATGTGGAGGCCAAGGGCAGAAGGGCCATCATCTGGAACGACGTGCTGGTGGACTGGGGCAATCAGGTGGTAGGTGCGCCTTCCCACAAGGCCGTGATTGCCGGCTGGATGCGTCCGGTCTCGTCCGAAATTGCCGTGGACGAGGGCTACGACGCCATCCTGTGCCCGGTGGGGCATCTGTACCTGAGCGCGGCCGACGGAAACCGGCTGACGGGAGACGCCTATTTCCGGAGGGTGTATGACTTGGACGTAAAACCGGAAAAGAATTATCTGGGCGTAGAGGCCTGCCTGTGGTCGGAGCGGGTTGCCACCGAAGAGGACCTCCTGTGGAAACTCCTGCCCCGCCTGAGCGCCGTGGCAGAGCTCCAGTGGGCCGATCCGGAAACCCGGGATTTCGAAGCCTTCCTGCCCCGCCTGTACAAGATGGAAGAGATATACACCGCCCGCGGCTGGAACTGGAACGGGGTTTCCCCGGACGTGGTGTATAAGGATGCATCGGCCTTCCCGCTGCATGGGAAGGCGGTGGAGGAGACATCGGCCCGCTATCAGCGTTTCCCGGCCGAATTCAAGGAAAGCGTCCGGGAACCCCTCTGGGCCCTGAGTGAGAATTCCGCCGGCCTGTATGTGCGCTTCCGCTCCAACGCGCCCGCCATCTATGCACGCTGGACTTCCCGGGCCTATCACATGCCCCACATGACGGACGTGGGGGTGGGCGGTCTGGACCTGTATGCCAACTTGGACGGAGCGTGGCGCTTTGTGGGAAGCGGTTTCAACTGGGGTGACATCCGGAAGCAGCACGAGCGGAAGCTGGTGGGGAACATGGACGCCGTCATGCGGGAGTACATGCTGTATCTGCCCCTGTACGACTGTCTGGATTCGCTTTCCATCGGCATTCCCCGGGGCTACGGACTGGAGGCTCCCGAGCTGGATTCTCCCCGCAGCGATGCGCCCGTTGTGATGTACGGGACCAGCATCCTGCAGGGCGGCTGCGCCTCGCGTCCCGGCATGGCGCATACGGCCATCCTCTCCCGCGCCTTGGACCGGGAAGTCATTAACCTGGGCTTCAGCGGGAACGCCTTCCTGGACACGGAAGTGGCGCAGCTCATTTCGCGCGTGCAGAACCCTTCCCTCATTGTGCTGGACTATGTGCCCAATGCATCGGCCGAAAAGATTCAGTCCTACGGAGAAACGTTTTTCCGCATCATTCGCAAGGTCCATCCGGAGGTGCCGGTGGTGTTTGTGGAAGACCCGCTGTTCCCGCACAGCGTGGTGGACAAGGCCATCCTGAAGGAGGTCACGCGGAAGAACCGGGCGCAGGAAGAGCTGTACCTGAAACTGACGGGCGCCGGGGAGCCTTTTATTTACTATGTCCCGGCCGAGGGCATGCTGGGGGCCGACGGGGAAGCCACCGTGGACGGCTACCACCTTACGGACCTGGGCATGATGCGCTATGTGGACCATATTCTTCCCACGCTCAAAAAAGCCCTTTTGAGAAAGCGCTAAAATGATTATATTTGTTTACTAAAATTTCGGACTTATGAAACTGAACGGAAGAAGAGAATCTTCAAACGTGGAAGACCGCCGCGGGACGGTGGGAAAAGCCGCCGGTATGGGCCTGGGCGGCATTGCCGTAGTGGCCATCCTTACCCTCCTGATGGGCGGAAACCTGGGAGACGTGTTCCAGGTGGTCATGCAGAACGCCGGCTCCCAGACGGCTGCCGCACAGTATGAACCTACGCCGGAGAACGAGGCGCTGGCCAAGTTCTCCCGTCAGATCCTGGCCTCTACGGAAGACGTTTGGAGCCGCTATTTTGCAGACAACGGCCTGGGCAGCTACCGGGCGCCCACCCTGGTGCTCTATACCGGCAGCACCAGCACTTCCTGCGGGCAGGGACAGGCTGCCATGGGCCCCTTCTACTGTTCGGCCGATGAAAAACTGTACATAGACCTTTCCTTTTTCTCCAGCATGAGGCAGCAGCTGGGGGCCGACGGAGACTTTGCCTACGCCTACGTGATTGCCCATGAAGTGGGCCACCACGTCCAGCACTTGCTGGGTACCCTGGGGCAGGCCCACCAGCAGATGGCCCGCATGTCCAAGGCCGATGCCAACCGCACGAGCGTGCGCATCGAGCTGCAGGCCGACTGCTACGCCGGCGTCTGGGGCCACTACGAGAACGCCCTCTTCGGCTCCCTGGAAGAGGGAGACCTGGAGGAAGCCATCCGCTGCGCCTCGGTGATTGGAGACGACTATCTCCAGAAAAAGGCCCAGGGCTATGCTGTAGAGGAGTCCTTTACCCACGGCACCGCGGCCCAGCGCATGCGCTGGCTCAAGCGCGGCCTGAATTCCGGCGACATCCGCCAGGGAAATACCTTCCAGCTGTCAGACAGTCAGCTGTAGGGCGCGTCAGCCTTTCCGGTACTGGGAAGGCGTCATTCCCGTATGGGTCTTGAAGAACTTGTAGAAGACGGACTGGTTGGGGAAGTGGAGGTCGTAGACAATCTCCTTCACGGACTTGTCCGAGTATTTGAGCAGGTTCTTGGCCTCCAGAATCACAAACGAATCTATCCAGGCGGGCGCACTGCGTCCGCTTGCCTGTTTGATGAGCTTGGACAGGTACTTGGGGGAGAGGCAGAGCTTGTCGGCATAGAAGGCCACGCCCCTTTCGGTGTTGTGATACTCCGTCACCAAGGCGATGAAGCGCTCCAGAAGCTGGTTTATCCGGGCCGTTGACGGATTCTCCGCCTTCCGGCTATGGTTGATTTCGCGTGTCCACAGTTCCAGGATAACATGCGCGAAGGAGGTGACCAAGGCCCCCAGGACGTTCTTTTTGTTCTTTATCCGGTTGTGGAGGATATTCCGGGAGAGGGTGAAATATTCCATCAGCAGTGAAATGTCATCCTCTGACAAACGGATGCAGGGATAGTTCCACAGCCGGAGGCTTTCCTGGTACACCCGGTTGATGTCCAGGTGGATGCCGCTCATGAATTCCTTGGAAATGAGGAGGAAGTAGAGCTCTGCATCGGCAATGTGATCCGGCTTATAGGAAGATACCTTGACAATATTGCCCGGGACCGTCATCATGATGGAGCCGGACCGCACGTCGAAGGTGTTCAGGTTGTGGTCTACCTGGAAGTGACCTTCTTTCAGAAAAAAGAAGATATACCCGTCAAAGCGGACAGGGTATTGCAGCATTTTGAGGATGCCTTCGCTTTTTTCCACCTTTTCTCCATGAACTTCTCCCAGGATGATGTCCTTGCCCAGGACGTGCTCGTCAATCACCGGAGCCAGGGACAGAATGCGTTGGATGTCAATGGTCTGTAGCGCGTTTTCTTCCATACGATACGTGTTTTTGGCAAAGGTAGAAACTTTTATGGAAATTTGCAAAACTTCGTATTATTCGACCAAAAGGATAATTTTTACGCCGTTTTGATTCTCTTTTTGCGCCAAAATGGCAGTAATTTTGCAAACTCAATCTGTGCTTGTAAAAAAAGCGGGATATGACAATATGACAAAAACGATTTATATGAAAAAGTTGACATTGTTCCTTCTGCTGGCCCTTGGCATGGTGAATGCCCGGGCGCAGGAAAACGTTTACAACGGGCAGCCCCTCACGCTGGACGACTGCCGAGAGATGGCCATTGCCCGGAGCAAGGATCTGGAGCAGGCCCGCATCCAGGTCAAGATGGCCGATTATGACCGCAAGATTGCCCTGGCCAACTATTTCCCCAACATCAGCGCCAAGGGGGCCTATCTGTACAACAACCGGGATATCGCCCTGGTGAATGCAGAGCAGTCGGCCCGGCTCCAGAATGCCGGAACCTTGATTCAGGGCCAGATGAACGAGGCCGTCTCGGGCGCCTGGCAGCAGATGAGCGGGGCCATGGCTGCCAAAATGACGGAGCTCATGCAGGCCAACCCCGCCATGGCGTTGGAGTATATGTTGAGTCCTATGTGGAAAAACGTGCTGGGAATGCTTCAGGGCGTGGATCCTGCTTCCCTTGCCGGAATGATGCCCAACATTGCAGACCCCGTGAATGCTATCGGCCAGGATATTGACAAGGCCTTGCATCCGAACCTGCACCATATCCTGGTAGGTGCCGTCACCGTACAGCAGCCGGTGTTTGTGGGCGGAAAGATTATCTATTCCAACCAGATGGCCGCCCTGGCCCAGGACCTGGCCGCCTCCAAATATGACATGAAGTATGCGGATGTAGTGCTGGACGTGGACCAGGCCTACTGGCAGATTGTCTCCATTGCCGAGAAACTGCGTCTGGCCCAGGCCTATGCCGACCTCCTGCACCAGATGGAACATGACGTGCAGCTGTCCATCGAGTCCGGCGTAGCCACCGAGTCCGATGCCCTCCAGGTGAAGGTGAAGGCCAACGAGGCCGACATGATGCGCACCAAGGCGGAAAACGGCCTCACCTTGTCCAAGATGCTGCTGTGCAAGCGTATCGGCCTTCCGCTGGAAAGCGAGATTGTGCTGGCCGATGAAAACCTGGACGCTGTCCCGGGCGTTCAATACGAGGCTGAGAAGTCCATGGAGGACATCTATGCCCAGCGCCCGGAGACCCGCAGCCTCCAGCTGGCCAGCCAGATTTATGACCGCAAGGCCAAGGTGGTAAGGGCCGACATGATGCCTCAGGTGGCCCTGACGGCCAATTACCTGCTTACCAATCCCAATGCCTTTAATGGTATTCAGAATACCTTCCAGGGTGGCATGCTGGTGGCCGGCGTGATGGTGAACGTCCCCATCTTCCACGGTCTGGAATACGTTAACAAATACAAGAAAGCCAAAGCCGAGGCCTCGCTTTACCGGACGCAGTACGAAGACGCCCGTGAGCTCATCCGCTTGCAGGTGACCCAGCAGCGGAAGCTTCTTTCAGAGGCCTCCGAGAAAGTGGACATGACGCTGTCCAATCTGGAAAGCGCCGAGGAGAACCTCCGCAAGGCAACGGTGGGCTATGAGGCCGGTGTGGTTCCCACCAATACCGTCCTGGCCGCCCAGACGGCCTGGCTCAGCGCCCACAGCGAGTACATCGACGCAGGAATAGAGCTGCAGATGGCCGCTGCCGCCCTCAATAAGGCCGAGGGCAATTACCATTCTACCGATAACAAATAAAAAGACAAATACTATGGCAAAGAAAAATTACAACCTTCTCATCGGCGTGGTGGCCCTGGTGGGCATCATCCTGGCCGTTTCCATCATCGGATATTTCGTTTCCCGTCCCAAGGACATCGTGATTCAGGGAGAGGCCGAAGCCACGGAATACCGCGTATCGGGCAAGGTTCCCGGCCGTATCGAGGAATTCCGCGCCCAGGAAGGAGACGCAGTCCGCAAGGGAGATACGCTGGTTATCATCGACTCTCCGGAAATCCGCTCCAAGATAGCCGAGGCCAATGCCGCCAAAGCTGCCGCCGTGGCCCAGAAGAACAAGGCTATGAACGGTGCCCGGGCCGAACAGATTACCGGTGCCTACGAGATGTGGCAGAAGGCCTTGGTGGGCGAGGATGTGATGCGCAAATCCTATGAGCGTATCAAGTCCCTGCATGACCAGAAGGTGGTTTCCGACCAGAAATACGATGAGGTTGAGGCCCAGTACAACGCGGCTGTTGCTACCGCCAAGGCTGCCAAGAGTCAGTACGACATGGCCGTGAAAGGCGCCCGCAAAGAAGACAAGGATGCCGCCGTGGCCCTGGTGGAACGTGCCAACGCCGCCGTCCGGCTGGTGAATTCCTATAAGGACGAGATTCGCCTCACCTCTCCGGCCGACGGTATCATCGCCGCCCGTTACCCCAAGGTGGGCGAGCTGGTGGGCCAGGGCTCTCCCATCATGACCATCCAGGACCTGGAGGACATGTGGTTCACCTTCAACATCCGCGAAGACCGGCTGCACAAGATGCAGCAGGGTGACAAGATTACCCTCACCGTTCCGGCCCTGGACAACGCGCAGGTCACCGCTACCGTCTATTACATGGCTGTCCGTGAGTCTTATGCCACTTGGCGAGCCACCAAGGAGATGGGCGAATTCGACACCCGCACCTTCGAAGTGCGTGCCCGGCCGGACGCTCCCGTGAAGGGTCTGCGTCCCGGTATGAGTGTCATCATGATTTCCAGGGAGAAATAAGCATGAGTTGGATTCATCATTGGTTCCAGGTTGTCCGCCGCGAAGTGCGTATCATGCGAAGCCGGCCCATCTATCTGCTGGGCTCGCTGGGTGTGATGGCCGTGAGCGCCTTGTTCTTCATCACTTTCTTTGACGAAGGACTGCCGCAGAAGCTGCACATCGGCGTGGTCGATCTGGACCAAAGTTCTACTTCAAGGAATTTCCGCCAGCAACTGGACGCCACCCAGATGGGGAGTGTCGTGGAATTTGCCACGGTGAGCGAGGCGTCCCGGGAACTGGAGACCGGCCGCATCAACGGTTTTGTGGTGATTCCCCATTACTTTGACCGGGAGGTCCAGAGTTTCCATTCTCCCAAGATGCAGGTATATGTGAACACCATGTACCCGGTAATTGGCGGGGCGCTGGCCTACAAGGACATCCTGTACATGATTAACCTGACCAACGGCGCCGTGCAGCGCCAGGTGCTGCGTGCCAAGGGCGTGCCGGACGGGGAAATCATGGCCCGGATTCAACCCTTGACCGTAGATGCCCATGCCGTGGGGAACGGCCCCACCAACTATGGTTATTACCTGGTGAACATGATTCTGATGGGCATCCTGGCCATGTGCGTCACCCTCATTACGGCCTATTCGGTGGGTGCCGAGCTCAAATACGGTACTTCCAAGCATCTGCTGGAAACCGCCGACGGCTCCATCGTGGTGGGTATATTGGGAAAACTGGCTCCCTATACGCTCCTGTTCTCCGTTATCGGCATTGTGCTGCAGCTGCTGCTCTACGGTCCGCTGCACTATCCCATGAACGGCAGCATCCTCTGGCTTGTTTTGGCCACCTTGGTGTTCATCTTGGCCTACCAGGCCGTGGGCGTGTTCATCGTGTCCATGGTTCCCACCCTGCGCCTGGGCGTGTGCATATCGGCCCTTTACAGTGTGCTGGGCTTTTCCTTCGCCGGTTTCACCCTGCCCGTGACTTCGCTGCCTGCCGCCCTGCAGGGCATGTCCGTGATTTTCCCGCTGCGTTTTTATTACCAGCTGTATGTCCGGGAGGTCCTGTACGGAAGCGGATTTGCCGGCTGGTGGGTCTATCTGGTCCTGATGCTCCTGTTCCTTTTCCTCCCGCTGGCGGGTGCCATCCGGCTCAAGCATGCCTATCAGTACCAGAATTATCCTCGTAATTAAGCCATGAACTACGTAAGTAATTGGTTCCGAGATATTTGGAACATCTTTGTGAACGAGCTTCGGCTCATCGGCCGGGACAATGGCGTGATGCTTATTTTCTGCTTTGCCGGCCTGGTGTATCCCGTGCTTTATAACTTCATCTACCACGACGGGGTGGTGGACGACATGCCGGTAGCCGTGGTGGACGATTCCCGCGGCAGCTACAGCCGCCGTTATGTGCAGAAGTTCGACGCCACGCGGGAATGTGCCATCGCCTATGACTGCGTGTCCATGGCCGAGGCCGAGGAGCTCATGAAAGAGCAGAAGGTTCACGGAATCCTGTACTTCCCCTCCGACTTTGACACCCGTCTGGTGCGGGGGGAGCAGGCCGCCCTTTCCACCTATGCCGACATGTCCACCTTCCTCTATTACAAGAACATGACTATTGCCTCCAACCTGGTGATGCTGGACGAGGTACATCAGATTCAGGCCGAGCATTATGCCGCCGCCGGTTTCACCGGACAGGATGCGGTGCAGCTCATCGAGCCGGTCCGCTACGACGACGCCCGCCGGTACAACCCCAACATCTCCTTCACCATGTTCTTCATCTACATGGCGCTTATGATGATTCTGCAGCAGGTGATGTTCTACGGTTCCAGCACGCTGGCGGGTACGCTGCGGGAAGAAGGCCGCAGCTTCGCCCGCCTGGAGAACGGAAACGGGCGGGGCATGGGCCGCATTGTCCTGGGCCGCGGCGGTGCCTATTTCCTGATTTTCCTCTTCCTCGGGGTTTATGGCGCTATGCTCGTCCCCAACCTCTTCCACATGCCCATGCACACGGACTGGTGGGACATGGTGCTCTTCCTGGCCTTCTTTGTGGCCGATATCATCTTCTTCAGCTTTACCTGGTCATCGGCCATTACCAAGCGGGAGACGGTGCTGGTGCTGCTGCTCTTCGTTTCGCCCATTGCGGTGTTCCTGACGGGCTTCACTTGGCCTACAGAGAATATTCCCGTCTTCTGGCGGATGGTCTCCTACATTTTTCCCACAACCTTCGGCTGCCGGGCCTATATGACCCTTTCACAGACCGGAAGCCTGCTGTCCATAGCCCCGGAACTGCGGGCCATCACCATCCAGACGGTGGTGTACTACTTGCTGGCCAGCGTGGCCGTTTATGTGGAAAACTTGTATATAAGCCGGAAAGAATCCTGAACTTAAACTATGATTTCCGGTAGCCGGCCGAAGTCGTCCAAGACATGATTCGCGCCGGCTTTTTTTAATGCCTCGCCGTCCGAATTGCCGTAGGTGACCCCGCAGGTGAAGGCGCCGGCCCGCTTTCCCATGAGGATGTCCACGGGCATGTCTCCCACCACCAGGGCTTCATCGGCCCGGAAGTGGAGGTCTCTCAAGGTCTTGAGGACGGGTTCGGGGTTGGGTTTGGCTGCGGAGACGTTGTCGGCCCCCAGGACATAGGAGAAAAAGGGCGCGATGCCCATGTCCCTCAGGAAATCGTTCAGGGAGAGCGAAAGGCGGGAGGAGGCCACGGTGAGCACGTATCCCCGGGCGTGGAGGGCCTCCAAGGTCTCTTTTACGTGCGGAAAGAGGCCGGGGATAATCCGGGTTTTGAGCTCGTCGAAGATGGTCCGGTAGGTTTTCACCCAGGCGGGAAGGTCTTCCCTTGCAAGCTGGGGAAACATGGTGAGGATGCCTTCTTCCAGGGGCAGGCCGATGGTGCGTGAAATCACCCGGTCTTCCAGGACGGGGAAGCCCATCCGGCGCATGGCTTCCTGGTTGGTCTGGATGATGAGCTCGTGGGTGTCGGCCAGCGTGCCGTCAAAGTCGAAGATGAGGAGTTTAATCATGCCAGGATGCGGTCTATCTTTGCAAGCTCTTCTGAGGTAAAGTGAGTGTTCTCAAGGGCTTTCAGGTTGTCTTCTATCTGGGAGACGCGGCTGGCGC
>CAMOKK010000034.1 GCA_946617545.1 uncultured Bacteroidales bacterium
TAGGTGGTCATGAGCACTTCCCCGCCCCCTTCATCAATATAAGGTTCCGACCAATAGCCCTGCCCCAGTTCCAAGGGTTTAGCAAACCATTCCTGGGCAGGATAATCATACTCTTCCGTGGCCAGGCTCTTGAACTCCAGGCCGTCTTCTCCCCGGTACACATAGGGCGAGAAAAGAGGGTAGCGCTTGTTGTATCCGGGAACCATGGCCACCGTGGAGCCGATTACCACGGGATTGTCCTGAACAAGGCGCTGGGGCACCCGGAAAAGGCTGTCCGGCATATCCAGGCAGAACTGAGTAAGCCAGACGTTGTTTCTCACGGCGGCTTCCGTCTGGTTCACCACGTCCATAATCTGGATACGGGTGCTTTCCAACTGGGTTTCAGCCCTTTTCTGGGCCTCTTCCTTTATGCCTTTGGACGAGTATAAATATTGAATGAGCCCCGTTACCTCCAACGTAATGGTGGCAATCAGAACCAGCAGGAATCCGGCGCGGGCGCCCTTCTTGATGCCTTCTGTGATTTGGATTCTAGTCCTTTTCATCGGCCTTGGCAAAAACTTGATTTATCAACGAGACAAATTCCTTATAGGCGAAGGTGTCTGACAGTTCCTTCAGGGACTGCGCAAGGCCGCGGTAATGCCATTCGTGGTCCTTGGGGTCCTTGGCATGGAACAGCTGCCACAGGGCGTCTCCCTTCATGGCGTAATCCCGTGCGATGGCCCGCATGTTGGAGAGTTTGTCTCCCAGAGCCACCATCTTGGCCTCATGGGAAGCGGCGGCCAGGCGGTCCATGGCAGCCTGCTTGCGCTCATGCCAGCTGTCTTCCTCGCTCTTTCCTTCAATGAAGACGTCGCTCTCGGACTGGACCAGCGAGGCCACCCGGTCTCCGAACTGGGCCCGGATATCCTCGATGGTGACCGAGGTGTCTTCTACGGTATCGTGAAGGGCGGCGGCGGCCAGCAGTTCCTGATCCGGGGTCATGGTTGCCACAATTTCCATGGCCTCCATGGGATGTACAATATAAGGGAAGCCTTTTCCCCTGCGTTCCGTTCCGGCGTGCGCCTTGACGGCGAAGATGATGGCCCGGTCCAGAAAGGCGGTATCAAGCGGTTTGTTTGCCATATTTTATTTCTTTACTTTGTTCTTGTTGAATATCACGAACTCGTTCATCACGAAGTTGAAACAGCCGGAGAAGCACAGGCCCAGGAAGTTACACAGCACCGGTTCGATGGACCAATTCTGCAGCCAGCCCAGGGACACGAACAGGAAGTGGAAGCCCTGCATGGCCAGGAACTTGATTATATAGCCCCCTATGCAGGCTGCATTGTAGGCCGCGAAATGCCGCAGCATGGAACGGATGCTGCCGGGGCTGGAGACCCTGTCTTTCCAGACCAGGAAATAGGCGATGAAGAAGTTGGCGATGGTGGCCACCTCGAAGGAGATGGTGGGGGCAATCCAGAAACTGCCCCAATAGGAACCCTCAAACGCAAAATGACTCAGAATCCAGTGAAGACCCAGATCCACAATGGTGCCGACGGAACTTGTAAGGGAAAACCGCACAAAATTCCTGAGTATTTCCAAACGACGGTTCATCATGGCAAAGATACAAATTTTTGTTATTGTCACAAAATAACTCTAACTTAGCATTCATATTTGTATACGTGTATGAAACCCATTGTTCCTCCCGTAGACAGGGAGGCTCTGAAGGCCGAACTCAACGAAAAGTCCTTCCTGCGCAAGACAAACCGTGCAGGAAATGAGCTTTATGTAGTTGGTCCTGAATCAGTTAATGTCCTCCGGGAAATAGGCCGATTAAGGGAAATCGCCTTCCGGAACGATGGCGGAGGAACTGGGCGGGAGTTGGATCTGGACGAATTTGACACCAACCCTGTCTACGGCTACCGTCAGCTGGTTCTCTGGAATCCCGACGCGCAGGAAATCATCGGAGGATACCGCTTCTGCCTGTGCGACCAGGCCGTCTTTACGGCTCAAGGGCAGCCCATCCTCACCTCCTCCCACATGTTCGAGTTTTCCCGCCGCTTTCTCAAGGAGTATCTCCCCTACACCCTGGAACTGGGACGCAGTTTCGTAACCGTGGAATATCAGAGCTCCAAGGCCGGAGCCAAGAGCCTTTATGCCCTGGACAACCTCTTTGACGGAATTGCCGCCATCGGCATCCTTTACGGAAAACGGATTAAATATTTCTTTGGGAAAGCCACCATCTACCGGGATTATCCCACCGAGGCCCGGGAAATGATTATGGTATTCTTGAAGAAATACTTCGGGAAGAACAGCCGCCTCATCCATATCCGGAAAGAAGTGAAGGTGGAGAACCCGGACAAATACAAGAAGCTCTTCAAGGGCCTCGATTTCAAAGAGGGTTACAAGGTGCTGAAAAACCAGATTACGGCCATGGGCGTATTTGTGCCGCCGCTGGTGAACACCTATATGAATCTGTCCCCTACCATGATGTACTTCGGAACCGGCATCAACGACGAATTCGGAGATGTCTATGATTCCGGCATTATGGTCACCTTCGAAGAAATGTACCCGGAAAAGCGCCAGCGGCATGCCGATTCCTTCCTGAAACTGGGCTGGCGGCACCTCCGCAAGCTACTGCGCCGATGGCAGAAGAAAAAATAATTGCTAACTTTGCAGTATTAAAGTATACCGAAAATGTCTGAAGAGAAGAAACAAGCTGCACGGATTCAGACCTCCATCCTGAATCCCCTCGAGAAAAAAATTTTGGTATGGCTGGCAGAAAGGATGCCGGCATGGGTCACCTCCGATATGCTCACTTTCGTGGGCTTCCTGGGAGCCGTCATCATGGGCGTGGGCTATGCCCTTTCCAATTTGAACCTTCAATGGCTCTGGCTAAGCTGCTTCGGCCTGCTGGTGAACTGGTTCGGAGATTCCCTCGATGGAAGCCTGGCGCGCGTCAGGGGCACCCAGCGCAAGACGTACGGTTTTTTCATCGACCATAACGTAGACGTAATCAACGAGACCATCATGTTCGTGGGCGTAGGCTGCAGCCCGCTGGTGAACATGAGTTTTGCCATGATGGCCCTGGTGGGTTATTTCATGCTCAGCATCTATGTCTATATAGATTGCCACCTCAAGGGAGAGATGCGTCTCACCTACGGCGGCCTGGGGCCCACCGAGTTCCGGATTCTGCTCATCCTTGTCAACCTTGCCTTCATGTACATTCCCTGGCTGAGCAGCTGGAAAAAGGATGTCGTCCTGTTCCACAACCACTTCTCCGTGGGACTCTTCGACTATATTGCCGTAGCGGCCTCCCTCCTTCTGTTCTTCTTCTACCTGACAGGTTTCTTCAAGGATATCAAGTATTACAGCAAGATAGACCCTCTTGTAAAGAAGCAGTAGATGCCTGTCATCACCCACGAACAAGCCGCCGAGAGACTTTCACCCATTTTCGAAGGAAGAAGGGGAAAGTTTCTTTTCAATTTGGGCATCAGGCTTACCGGCATCAACAAGGTTAACCGGATTCACGACAAAGTCTGTGAAAGCGGCGTTCCCTACGGTCCGGAATTCGCCCTGGGCATTCTGAAGGAATGCGGAATAGACTTCCGCATTGGAAACGCGCAACGCCTCCAAAACCTGCCGGAAAGGGCTTTCATAGCCATTTCCAACCATGTTTACGGTCATTTGGACGGTATTTGCCTGATGGATGTGTTGGGACATGTAAGGCCCAAGACCAAGGTGATGGTGAACGAGATGCTCATGTGGATTTATGGCCTGGCGCCCAATTTCATCTCCGTGAATCCCATCGTATCGGCCCGCAGGGAAGCCACCTCCACCAGCATCAACGGCGTCAAGAACGCCCTCCTGCAAATCCACGAAGGTGAGCCGCTGGCCATCTTCCCCTCCGGCGCCGTGGCCGATTTGAAACCGCGGGAAGGATGGACCCTGAGGGAACGGGAATGGCAGGACGCCGCCATCCGTCTCATCCGGAAGGCCCATGTACCTGTTGTACCCATCCGGTTTGTAGACCATAATTCCTGGTTCTACTACGCCCTGGGGCTTATTGACTACCGCGTCCGTTTTGCCCGGCTCTTCCACGAACTCTTCAACAAGAAAGGCACAAGGCCCCGCATGATTATCGGCCCCACCATAGGCGTGGAGCAGTTGGATGCAGTTCCCGACGAGCAGTTCAAAGCCTTCTTGCGCTCCAGCGTCTACGACCTGCCCGAACCCGACCATTATACCCTCCGATCCGAATTATGGAAGAAATAAAAGTAGTCCTCATCACCGGCGGCAGCAGCGGAATCGGCGCCGCCACCGCCCGCATCCTGGCCGATCACGGCATGAAAGTGTATGCCGCCAGCCGCAGGGGCAAACTCCAGACACCGATGCCCGACATCATCCCCATCAGCATGGACGTGAATGACTGGGACGCCACCCGGCTGGCCGTAGCGCAGATTCTCCGGGCCGAGGGGCGCCTGGACGCCGTGGTTGTCAACGCCGGCAGCGGCATCTATGGTCCGGTTGAAGGAACGCTGGAGGAGGAAGCCCGTAACCAGTTTGAAACCAATTACTTCGGCGCCGTCAAGACCATCCAGGCCTGCCTTCCGGTGTTCCGGGAACAGGGACACGGCCGCATCATCACCGTCTGTTCCGTCATGTCGGTGCTGCAACTTCCCTTCCAGGGCTTTTATTCCTCGGTGAAAGCCGCTCTGCTTTCGCTCTCGGAGTCTCTTTCCATGGAGCTCAAAGGAAGCGGCATCCAGTGCTCGGCCATCCTTCCGGGCGACGTGGCCACCGGCTTCACCAGCGCCCGCAAATTTACGGCCGCCTCGGAGGACCCGGCCTCTCCCTATCGGAGTAAAATGGACAAAAACATAAAGAAAATCGAGGCCGATGAAAGAGGCGGCATGCGGCCGGAAGTCATTGGGAAAGCTATTTTGAAGCAGCTCAAAAGGAAGAAAATGCGTGTGCGCGTTATCCCCCGCTTAGACTATGCCGCCGTGGGGGCGCTGGTCCGCCTCTTTCCCGAAAAGTCCAAATTGGCGCTTATTAATTTTCTCTACACCTAATCCTTGTACATTTCAGAAAAAGAGGTTAACTTTGTTATCATATGCGAAGATGGGCACTCTTTTTCTTCATGCTCCTGGCAGCCGTTACAGCGGCCGCCCAGGGTACTACGCGCGTGAGAGGGATTGTCACCGATGCAGATACCGGAGAGCCCGTCCCCTTCGTAAGCGTCTATTTTGACGGAACTACCATCGGCATTTCCACCGACATGGAGGGCCGATACTCCCTGGAAACGCGCTCTCCGGAGGCAAAAATACTCACGGCATCGCTCATCGGCTACGAAAGCCTGTCCGTCCCCGTCAGCCATGGGGCCTTCAAGGAAATCAACTTCCGCCTCAGACAGGACCCCAAACAGCTCAAAGCCGCTCTGGTAAAGCCGGACAACCGATATATCCGGAGCATCCTCCGCAAGCTGGACCGCAGCCGGCAAGCGAACGACCCTGACAACGCCCCGGACTGGAATTCCCGCCTGTACTCCAAGATTGAATTCGATGTCCAGAACCTGGAGGAAATCATGCGCATCCGCGCCCTGGACAAGTCCATCGGCTTCGTACGTGACTACACGGACACATCGGCCATCACCGGCCGCTCCTTCATTCCCGCCCTCATTTCAGAAAATCTGACAGACGTCTACCACTCGCAAGACCCTTCCTTCAACCGGGAGGTCATGCGTGCCAGCCGTATCTCCGGCCTGGAAGACGACAATGCCCTGCGCCAGTTCACAGGCTCCTACCTCCTGAAAACCAACTTCTACAAGGACAACATCGGCGTTTTCAACCTGGTCATCCCCAACCCGGCGGCAGAAAGTTCCCACATCTTCTACAACTACTTCCTGGTGGACAGCCTGCAGGTGGAAGGACGCAAGACCTACGTCCTCCGCTTCCACCCCAAGAAACTGGTCACCTCGCCCACCCTGGACGGGGAAATGCAGATTGATGCGGAAGATTTCGGCATCCGCAGCGTGCATGCCAGCCTGTCCGGAGAATCCAACGTGAACTGGATTCGGCATATCAACTTTGAAATCCAGAACCGCCGTCTCCCGAATGGACGCTGGTTTTACGGGGAAGAGCGCCTGTTCATCGACTTTTCCATCACGGTAAGCGACGAGTCCCGCATCATCGCCTTCCTGGGAAACCGGCATCTGGTTTACGAGGAGCCCGTTTTCGAACCTGTCTCAGACAAGGACGCCCTCACCTCCTCCGAGGCCGTGGTCATGCGGGATGTCATGGTGGGAGACGAGGCCTTCTGGGATTCGGCCCGTCCCTATCAGCTGTCCGAGCGGGAAAAAGGCATTTATCAGATGGTGGACGAAATCCAGCATACCCCCGTCTACAAATGGACCTATGCCATCACCCGCACCCTTCTGGGCAACTATTACGAAGTCAAGCCCTGGGGCTTTGAATTTGGCCGATGGGCGCAGACCTTCGCCTACAATGACACGGAGGGCTTCCGCCTGCAGATAGGCGGCCGTACCCTCAAGGAATTTTCCACCAAAGTGCGCCTGGGAGGCTACCTGGCCTTCGGTTTCAAGGACCTCCGGCCCAAAGGGCAGGCCACGGTGGAATGGATGCTGGGGCGGGAGAAAACCCGGAAACTCACCTTCGACGCCAAATACGACTACGTCCAGTTTGGCGGAGGATATGTTTTTACCGCTCAGAGCATCTTCTCCTCCATTCTGGCACGCTCCCAGAGCAAGAAACTGAGCCTGGTCCGCTACGTGGACGTCAATTACGACCACGAATTTGCCCCCTGGCTCAACGCCGCCTTGCAGTGGCGCACCCAGCGCGTCTGGAGCTACAAGGGGCCGGACATGGGGCCGGAGCGCGTCCGCTTTGTACCCACCTCCCTGGAGAACAAGCCCGAGAATGCCCTGGAGAGCTTCTCCATGAACTCGCTCCGGGTAGGGCTCCGCTTCTCCTTTGACGAACGCGTAAACCGGAATTTCTTTGTCAAAAGCTACTTGTTCACCAAGTATCCGGTCATTGACCTCAACCTCACTTCCGGCTTCAAGGGAATCACCAAGGACGACTTCCGTTTCCTCAAGGCCACCGTCAACCTCGCCTGGAAGATTCCGTCCACCGCCGTGGGCTACGGCCGGCTGAGTATAGAGGGAGGAGCCATCTGGGGCAGTGTACCTTATCCTATGCTCAAATTGCACGACGGCAACCAGACCTTCTTCCTGGACCGCGGGGCCTACGCCTGCATGGACTACTATGAGTTCTTGTCGGACCGCTGGCTCACCGCGTTCTACGAACACAACTTCAACGGTTTTTTCCTGGGCAAGATTCCCTTTATCAAGAAACTGGACCTGAGAGAAGTGGCTACGGTAAAAATGGCCTGGGGCACCTTGAGCAATGCCAACTCAGACGCCCCGGGCGGGAAGGCCCCGTTCTATCTGCCGGCCCAGAGCAAGACTTTGGAAAACCCCTACGTAGAAGTGGGCGTAGGAATCGCCAACATTTTCCACCTGTTGAGGATAGATGCTTTCTGGAGAGTGACGCACCGCCTTCCAGAGGCCCGGAAGAATTTCGCCATCAACATTGGACTTGATTTAGAATTCTAATAACCAGACTCTTAAATTATGAAACCGATTTTTACTCTGAACAAGATTCATAAAGCAGGGTATACGCCATACAACAACAAAGCACAAAGGTTTCCTGTCTATGCCTACTGTTTCTTTCTGGAAGGAGAGGCCCTGGTGGAGATTGAAGGACAGAACCTGCTCATCAGCCCGGGACAGTTTGTCCTCATTCCGCCGGAGCAGGCCATCGAAATCAAGTATTTTGACGAGTGCCAGGGGTTTGACGGATGCTTTGCCCTGGAATTTCTGAAAGATGCCTCGTACTCTGTTCTGCGCACCAATTCGCTGGTACAGCAGAGTTTTTGGTTCGAGGACGCCGTGTTCATGGGTTCCCTTCTGCAAAGGATGAGAACAGCCTATGAGGACAAAGACCGCACTTTCCTCCAAAGCGCCATGGACCTGATTATAGGGCAACTCCGTCCCGGCGGGAAAGTGGCCGTAGTTTCCGAACGATTCCTGCAGCTGGTCTTTGAAAAAGAAAGCATTCCCCTTTCCGTGGCCGAATACGCCTCCAAATTGGGAGTAACCCCCAACTACCTTAACAAGACCGTGAAAAGCCGTACCCGCCGTACGGCCATAGACTGGATAGAGATTGCTCGCCTGAACATTGCCAAAACCCTGCTCAAAGACCCGTCCATCTCCATTGCGGACATATCGGCCCGGGTGGGACTTCCGGACCAGTCCTACTTCTCTCGCTTTTTCAAGAAAAAGACGGGATTAACCCCTTCTGAATTCCGTAACGCTTAAGCGTCCGTCTGCTACCCGAAACACCACTTCCCCACCCTCGAAAGGCATTACATACTCTTTTTCGGGTTTCTCCTGGTAGGCGGGACGCGGATCCAAAGCCAACACCTCTTCCAGAACCTTCCTTTGGGCCTCATTCAAGGGAAGCTCTTCCGGAATAAATACGTCCAGCTTCTTTCCGGGGGCCTCGGCCGCAAAGCCGCTGACAGCATCCGGGATACAGTCGGCATAAGCCACATAGGGCTTGATATCGAAGATAGGGGTCCCGTCCATCAAATCGGCCCCTCCTACCACCAGTTCCAGATTCTCCACCCGGAGCAGTTTCACGCAAGACAGGCCGATGGGATTGGGCCTATAAGGAGAACGCGTGGCCCATACGCCCATGGCGGCGTTTCCGCCAAGACGGGGCGGTCGCACCGTTGGCTGCCACTCCCCTTTGGCCTCTTTGTTGGCACTGAAGCCCCAAAGCAACCACAGGTGGCTGAAACCCTCTATCCCCCGCAAAGCCTCCCGTACCCGGTACTCAGGGGTAAAGACAATGCGCCCTTCCACTCCCTCCACCAGAGCGCTCTGGCGGGGGATGCCGAACTTGGAGCCGAAGGGCCCCTTGTAAAAGGCGACCGGTTTCAGTTCCATTACGACAGGAATTTTCCGTGACAACGGCAGTATCGGAGCCCGCTTCCGCAAGGGCAAGGGTCATCCGGGGCCACATGCGGGATGGCAAAGCCCAGGGGAATTCCGGGCGCACCCAGTTCGGAAGCGAAACCTTCCGAAATAGTGGGCTCCGGCATGGTCCAGCGGGGATAATCCTCCCCCGCCGGCGCCACTTCCGCCTGGGGTTCCTGCCAGGCAGGCCAATCGGCCTTGGCTATCCCCGTTTCCTCTGCATTGAAACCGCAGAGGAACCACTTGGGAATGCTGTTGGCATATTCGCTCACGATTTTGCAGCAGGAGAGCCAGCTTTCCTGGTCCAATTCCGGGCTCATGGGACTGTCCATGAGGGGCTGGAAAAGGGCGTCATTCTGTTCCAGGGTATATTGGGCCTCCATCCAGGTATCGTGCTGGGCTTTCACCAGCTCGTAGCCCTCATAGCCCAGCCGGCGGTACATCTGCTCCAGGCGCATGCCCTCCGGGGTTTTGAAGCCTACGGTAAAATAGGGCGCCCCGGCCCCGGCCTCCCGGGCCTGGGCGGCAGAAAAGGCTTTGAAGTGCTTCTGGCGCAAAACCTTGCGCTGGGTCAAGACCTCCTCCACATTCTCCACGCAGGGAGAGCAGACATAGTCTCCCCACTGGTCCGTGTAGCGGTACATCTTTACCAGCGGGCTCTGATGAAGCATCTTGGAAAGCTCCTGGAGATTACCGCCATGGGAAGACTCATACCAATCCATCAGAAGGTCGATAAAGCGTTCCGTAGGAAGGATTCCGTACAGGTTCAGATAACCCAGTCCCACTCTTTCCACCTCAAACTGGCCGCTCTTCTCGCAGGAGCGCAGTACCTTGTCCACATTCGGGGCCACAATGTCATACATCTCCCGGCTGATCCACACCTTGTGGAAGTTCTCGTCGGAATCGTCGTACTGGACCAGTCCGGTAACTTCCAGCAGGGACGGATAGTCTGCAAAATCCTGATACTGAACTTTTTCCGGACCGGCATGAACCAGTTCCCGAAGGAGCCTGACATCCCTTTCCATCAGATGCGACATCCACCTGCGCGGCTGGGCGCGCAGGTAGGTGTGGAGCTGTTCCACCAGCTGGGACTTCCTCAGACGGGGACTGAGTTCATTCCCCAGGATATTCCCGAGGTCCTCCAGCTCCACCTTCTGGAAGCCATCCAGGAGGGTATGTAGATTCCTTTCTTTCATGCGGACTGCAAAGATAAGAAAAAATCACCGCTTGAGCCAATGCTCCTTGAGCCATTCC
>CAMOKK010000035.1 GCA_946617545.1 uncultured Bacteroidales bacterium
TCGATAACGGGGATTTCCCTGTTAATCAGCGGAATCAGCACCTTCTTTCCCTTCAGCCAGAAATGACGCTCATCCTTGGGATTCACGCAGATGGCGGCATCGGCCATGATGGTTTCCGGACGGGTGGTGGCAATGGTGAGGAACTGGTCCGTGGGATTGCCCTTGCCGTCGGAGATATAATATTTAAGGTGGTAGAAATGGCTTTTTGTGTCCTTGTGGATAACCTCGTCGTCACTCACGGCCGTGAGGGCCTCGGGGTCCCAGTTCACCATTCTCACCCCCTTGTAAATCCAACCCTTCTTGTAGAAGTACACAAAAGTGTTGATAACCGCCTCGGACAGAGCCGGTTCCATGGTAAAGCGCGTGCGGTCCCAGTCACAGGAGCAGCCCAGTTTGCGGAGCTGTTCCAGAATAATGCCGCCGTGCTCTTCCTTCCACTGCCAGGCATGGCGCAGGAATTCCTCCCGGCCGATATCCTCCTTCCGGATGCCCTGCTCCTTGAGCCGGGCCACCACCTTGCTCTCCGTAGCGATGGAGGCATGGTCCGTACCCGGCACCCAGCAGGCATTCTTCCCGTCCATGCGGGCCTTGCGGATGAGTACGTCGTTCAGGGTATTGTTGAGCACATGCCCCATGTGCAGGATTCCCGTCACGTTGGGCGGCGGAATCACGATGGTGTAAGGCTGTTTTTCGTTGGGTTCGCTATGGAAGAACTTGTGGGCCAGCCAATAGGCATACCACTTGTCTTCCACTTCCTTCGCACTGTACTTTGCTGCTAATTTATCCATTCTCTATATTGTGGGTCTTAAAACTTACAAAAATAAGGAAAAATTGTTAATTTTGCACAAATTATAAGCCGATATATGGACAATAATCAACCCAAACCCCAGAATCAGATTCAACTGGAACTCAAACCCGAAATCGCCAAGGGCAACTATTCCAACCTGGCCATCATCTCACATTCCCGCAGCGAGTTCATCATAGACTTCGCCACCACCCTGCCCGGTCTGGCCAAACCGGAGATTGGCAGCCGCATCATCATGACACCGGAGCACGCCAAACGCCTGATGAACGCCCTGTTCGACAACATTTCCAAGTACGAGGCCCAATTCGGCGTCATCGACCTGGGAGGAAAGGGCCCCCAGCCCGGCGGCACCTTCAATCTGGCCGATTTCGGCCCTCTGGGCGGCGGCGGAAATAAGTCGTAAGATGAACTTAAAAAGAATCAAAGCATTCGCCTTGGATATCGACGGCGTTGCCACGGACGGAGGCGTCCTGTGCAGCAGCGACGGAGACCTCCTGCGCACCTACGACGCCAAGGACGGCTTTGCCATCCGCATGGCCGTCATGAACGGATACCCCGTAGCCATCATCACCGGCGGCAGTTCCGAGAGCATCCGCAAACGGATGGTCACCAGCGGCGTAAAGCCGGAAGACGTATTCCTGCATTGCAGAAACAAAATGGACGAATTTGCCATATTTTGTGAACGTTACAATCTTTCACCTAAAGAAGTAATGTACTTTGGTGACGACGTTCCGGACATGGAAGTTCTCCAGGCCTGCGGTTGCGGTGTCTGCCCTTCCGACGCCGTGGACGAGGTAAAAGCCGTGGCCGACTGGGTGTCCGACTACCCCGGCGGCAAGGGTTGCCTCCGTCATTGTATAGAGACCACGCTCCGGGAACAGGGCAAGTGGATTTTCGATGCGGCCGAATACAAAAGGAAATTCTGATGAAGTTGGACGGAAAGCATATCATCCTGGGCAGCAATTCTCCAAGAAGAAGAGAATTGCTAAAAGGATTGGATATTGATTTTGAAGTAGATACGGGTAATAACTTTGAGGAATCCTTCGCGCCGGACACTCCCTTCGACCAAGTACCGCGCCTGATGGCCGAAGGCAAGTCGAAGGGCTTTCATCGGCCCCTCAAGGAAGGGGAAATCCTCATAACGGCCGACACCATGGTCATCCTTCCGCCGGAGGGAGGCAAGGCCGGTGAAATCCTGGGGAAGCCCAAGGACCGGCAGGACGCCATCCGCATGCTCCGGGACCTCTCCGGACGCAAGCACCATGTCACCACCGCCGTCACCCTGAGAAACCGCTATAAGACCGAGACCTTCGAAGTAACCACCCAAGTGTGGTTCAAAGCACTTTCCCAGGAGGAAATCACCTATTACGTAGATACTTACAAGCCTTTTGACAAAGCCGGGGCCTATGCCATCCAAGAGTGGATTGGCCATGTGGGCATCACCCGCATCGAAGGGTCCTATTTCAACGTGGTAGGTTTTCCCGTCCAGCGCGTGTACGAGGCTCTCCTGGCATTCTAATGCGCCGCCTTCCGGCGTCCGGAGAACCAGCGCTGCGGCAGTTCCATGGCCAGGATAATGCCCAGCACAATGGCAATGGCCACCTTCACGGCCAAAAAACCGTAGTGGGAAGAGAGGTCCAACTCCCCTGCCGTCAGATAATACGAGAACCAGAACAGGCCGGCTCCGGGCACCAGCGGGAAAATACCGCAAATGATGAAAATCTGGGCCGGGCAGCGGGTGGGAACGGCCGCAAAACGCGACAGCAGGCACACCATGACAGCCGCAAAGAGCGTGGAGACGGGGGCCGAAAACTGACCGAAACGCATGGCCACAAGATAGACCATCCAACCCAGCACGCCCACCATTCCGGAAACCAGGTACTGCTCCTTGTCCACGGTATAAAGCACGGCGAAGCCCCAGGTTCCGGCAAAGGCACCCAGCGCCTGCCAGGCATAGTGGGAGGTCTCCGGGCTCAGCGTTACGCCGGGCAGTTTGATGAGTCCGTCAAAAAGCCAGCCGTCCAGCATAAAGGCCGTGGACACGCCCAGGGCTATGCAGAAAAAGCCCAGCAGGGCATCTGTGAGCCGGGTAAGACCGGCCAGATGGTCCGAATTGGCCAAGTCCCGCACGCCGTTGGTGAAGGCCACGCCGGGCACCAGCGGCATAATGGCACCCACGATGATATTGCTCAGGCTCTCCCCCAGACCTATGCGCCAGAAAGTGATACTGAGCAACATGGCTACCAAGGCATTGGCCATGGAGCCCACGATTTTTGAAAGATAGCGGTTGCTTACATAAAGCACAAAAAGATATAGCAGCAAACCCGCCAGGGTGGCCGCAAGGCAGTCCGCCCAGCTTCCGCCGAAGATGACGGCAAAGCCGCCGGATGCAATGCCCGAAGCCAGAATCTGCAGCCAGTCCGGCTTCTTGGGCAGAGACCGAATCTTTTCCAGCCGCTCCTGCGCCTGCTCCACCGTATATTTTCCCTGGGAAATCTCATAGCTGAGCCGGTTCACGGCCGTCACCTTGTTCAACTGGGAGCCGCGGATGGGGATGAAATCAATATTGGCATAGGTAGAAGCCTGCCCGCCGGACTTCTCCACTTTCCCGGCCTTTCCGGAGGTAAAAATGCCGTTGGAAACAATGAAAAAATTCTTGGAATCCACCCCGTAATGCGTGCAGATACGGGCCATAATATCCTCTACGCGAGCTATTTCCGCTCCGTTTTCCAGCAGGATATGCCCGGCCTCCGAGGCCAGCTCCAGCACCTGGGTGAAATCTTCCTTTCTTTCCATGGCGCAAAAATACACAAAAAATAAGTATTTTTGTGCCGATGAATGACTTTTCACAAAGGATTTTGGATTGGTACGCAGAAAACGGCCGGGACCTCCCCTGGCGCCGTACCCCCGAGCCTTACGCCGTCTGGCTCAGTGAAATCATCCTACAGCAAACCCGTATAGCGCAGGGGACGGCCTACTGGCACCGCTTCATGGAGCAATTTCCCTCCGTCAAGGATTTGGCCGATGCCTCCGAAGACCAGGTTCTCCGCCTGTGGGAAGGCCTGGGCTACTACTCCCGCGCCCGGAACCTGCACAAGGCCGCCAAGCAAATGGCGGAACGGGGCGCTTTTCCGGATACTCTGGAAGGCATCCGGGCCCTCCCAGGCGTGGGAGACTACACGGCCGCCGCCATCGGCTCCATCTGTTTCGGCATTCCCGCCGCCGTGGTGGACGGCAACGTGTACCGCGTCCTGGCCCGTTATTTCGGCATCGAAACGCCCGTGGGCAGCACGCAGGCCAAAAAGGAATTCACCGCCCTTGCCCAGAAACTCCTGCCCCGGGAGGCCCCGGCCCAGTTCAACCAAGGGCTGATGGACTTCGGCGCCATCCAATGCACGCCCCAGAACCCGGACTGCCTCACCTGCCCCCTGCAGGGCAGCTGCAACGCCTTCCTAAGCGGGCGCACCCAGCTGCTTCCCGTCAAAAAACCGGCTGCAAAGCCCCAGGAAAGGCATCTTAACTATATCTATGTCCGTTACAAGGGAGAAACGGCCATCCG
Source organism: uncultured Bacteroidales bacterium (assembly GCA_946617545.1). Classification (GTDB taxonomy): domain Bacteria; phylum Bacteroidota; class Bacteroidia; order Bacteroidales; family UBA932; genus Cryptobacteroides. The sequence goes on from CAMOKK010000035.1 coordinate 4,365, forward strand.
CCGCCGCGGTTCCGGAGACATCTGGCAGGGCCTCTACGAACCCCTCGTCCTACCCCGTCCAAACGGACGGCTCGTCCGGGAAAAGGTCAAGCACCAGCTCACCCACCGCACCCTCCTGGCCGATTTCTACCTCTGGGAACCCGCCCATCGGCCCGCATTGCCGGAAGGCTATTTCTGGATAAAAGAGACGGAGCTTGACGCCTACGCCAAGCCCCGCCTGTTCGAACTGCTGCTGGAACAGATTTAAGGCTGCTCCTTGATATAGACGTCCTGCTGCGGGAAAGGAATCTCGATGCCGTTCTCGTTGAAGGCATTGTAGATGGCCTCCCGCGCCTGGGCGGCAATGGCGGCATAGTTCTCCACCGTCGTGTGCATAAGCACCCGCAGGTTGACGGAACTGTCGGCAAAATCATCTACCCTTACCACAATCCCTTTCTTCTTGTCCACCACCTCCCGGCCGTATTTGTCCTTCATCATCAGCGGATTAAGGGCTTCCAGAATAATCCGGCGGGCCTTCTCCACATCGGTCCCGTATTTCACGCCCACCAAAACGCTCACCAGCTGGTAGGAGTCACTGCGCGTCAGGTTCTTGAAGTTCTTGTTGAAGAGGGCGGTATTGGTAAAGATGATGACCGAGTCGTCCATCGCCTCAATCTGGGTGCTCTGATAGCTGAGCCCCACCACGGTGCCCCGGATGCCGTCGCACTCGATGATGTCCCCCACCCGGACGCGGCCGCTCATGAGCTGCACGCCATAGAAGAAGTTGTTCAGCACATCCTTCATGGCAAAGCCGATACCCGTTGCCAGGCCGGTAGAAACCAGCGCCAGCCCCGATGCCGGAATCTGCAGAAGAAGGAAGATAATCAGCACATACAGGCCCCAGGCCAACAGGGAAATAATATTGTTGGCCAGGTTGTAATTCACATCGGTCTCCTTGAATACCACGTTCTCTCCCAGTTTCTGGATGGCCGATTTAGTCTTCCACACACGGTAGAATGCCTTGGCGGCATAGATGAGGTAACGGAAGAGGAAGAAAAGGCTCACAATGATGAGAATGTAAAGGAGAGATACGGAGAAACCGTTCTCCGCTTTAACAAAGGGCCCGAAGAAAATCCGCCGGGCCACCCCGGTGAAGTTGAACACCTTGCAGGCCATGAAAACGGAGCCGGGGAAAGACCAGATGGCCAGTACGGGCACCAGAACCGTCTTGGCCAGGTCGTACAACCAGGAAACCTCTATGAAGGACGCCTTTCCGTTCGAAAGCGGCAAGGAAGGATTCTTCTTCCGATAGGCCAGCTTCCGCTCCTTCAGATGGCTTTCATAATATCGGCTCAGAAGCTCCCAGACAGCAATTAGGCTCTCTAAAAGCGCCAGCTGGAACATCCACCAGATAATGAGCAGGAGTGAGCCCATTACCACACCGGCCCAGGAAATGAGCGTAGCCACGGCCATGGCCCCCGAGCTGGCCCATAGCAAAACCCGGTCTCCCCTGTCCACTATCTTGCCCTTCCGGCTCACCATCCAGAACTGGAAGAAGGTGCTCAGTAGCAGCAGGGCCGGAAAAATGAGGTTGATAACACTGTTGGGGATGAAAATCATCCGGAAATAAATCACCACGAAGGCCATGACAAGCGTAGGAAGATAGGCCAGCAGGGTGCTCCGAATCTGGGGCTTGTCCAGGCGGATGAGCATGGATACCAGGATGGCGGCCATGAGCCAGGCAAATTCCCCCATCATGGTAGAGGAACGGACAATGAAGGTATTGTCCGACAACTTGGTATTGATAAACAGGAACACGCCGAAGAGGAAAACGCCTATCAGGGCGATAATGAGCCCCTTGTGCTCCATGAACCATGCCGATTCCTTTCTCTTGTTGAATTTGACGTATCCGTTCACCAGCAGGGTGGAGACCAGCGTGGCCACCAGCAGTATCAGCAGCAGCATGAACGAATAGAAGTACACGATGGGGCCCCGCCAGGAGCTGGCTACGCTATTTTCACCCAGGTTCAGCTGCAGGCTGTAGCGGCTCTTGACATCGGCCAGGGCCCTCTGGGTACGGAAGGGGAAACGGGCCAGGGTTTTGAAGTAATTCCCCTGCCCTTCCACGAAGAGTTTCTGCTGAACGGATTTATAGCGGTCCTGCGCATAGTTATAGGCACTGCGCAGAAGCTCGTCCGTCTGCTCATAGTACTCGTTGTCCTTGTCAATCTGCCGCATCTGCTGCCAGTAGTAGGCTACAATCTGCTCGGCCACATACAGGCAGCTGTCCCGCACCGCAATGGTGGCGTCGTCCATCTTCATCTCGTATGCATCGCGGGCAAACTCCGGCGTATCCAAGATGGTGGAATCGGCCAGCGCCGTGGTGGCCGAATCCAGGGCCACCGCCACTTTTTTCTCCTGTACAATCTCCTCGGCCGTGCGCTCCGGAGGCATCTTTCTTAGCGTGAGTACCAAGCGGTTATACCGCTCCATCTCAGCCGTAAGTTTGGCCTTCACCTCCGCATAGGGTGTGCTTTCGCCCTTGAACTGCTCGTACTGACGGGTCACCTCATTGAGGGCGAAGGTAAGGTCAAACGTGTTCTCGGATGCCTGCGAATACAGCATCACGGAGAGCTCGTTGCACTCATCCACCAATTGCGCCAGTCTCTGGTGCTGTTCCTGAATCCGCTTTTCCGCACTGCCGGAGAAGCGCTCAAGGCCCGCATACGTCTCCTTGAGCTCCATCAGAAGCACCGAGAGCGTCTGGTTCAGGTTGTTCTCCTTGAAAACAGCCCACAGCGGAGCCGCCATCAGCAGAACAGCCAGAAGCGCTAGAATCCGTCTTTTTCTCATAACTTGCCTTGTTCTCCCAGATGGGAATCCTTGAAGCCCAGGAAGTAAAGCACGCCATCCAGGCCGATGGTACTGAGGCTCTGCCGGGCTTCCTCCTTCACCCGCGGCTTGGCATGGAAAGCGATGCCCAGGCCCGCCTCCATAAGCATGGGAAGGTCGTTGGCGCCGTCTCCCACGGCGATGGTCTGGGCCAGGTTCACCTTTTCCGTCATGGCGATGAGTTTCAGAAGGTCGGCCTTGCGGCGGCCGTCCACAATCTCGCCCACATAGCGGCCTGTCAGTTTGCCGTCCTCCCCTACTTCCAGTTCGTTGGCATAGACATAATCGATGCCGTATTTGCGCTGCAAATGCTCCCCGAAGAAGGTGAAGCCGCCGCTCAGGATGGCAATCTTGTAGCCGCAGGTCTTGAGGACAGACATCAGGCGGTCCGTTCCCTCCGTTATAGGTAGATGGTCTGCAATATCCTGCATCACAGACACATCCAGCCCTTTAAGCAAAGCAACCCTTTCGGTAAAGCTTTCCTTGAAGTCAATCTCTCCCCGCATGGCCCGTTCCGTGATGGCGGCCACCTTTTCATAGACACCATGCCGCCTGGCCAGCTCGTCTATGCACTCTGTCTGGATAAGCGTAGAGTCCATATCGAAGCAGATGAGCCGACGCATCCGGCGGTACATGTCGTCTTTCTGGAAGGAGAAATCCATCCCGCTGGAGCGGCTCATGGCCATCAGTTCCTTCTGGAAGGCGGCCTTGTCCTCCACCGTTCCCCGGATAGAGAACTCTACGCAGGCCCGCACATTCCTCTCCGGGTGCATAATGCTCATGCGGCCGGTGAGCCGCTTGATGGCATCGATATTGAGCCCGTGACTGGAAAGCACCTGCGCCGCCATGGCTATCTGCCTGGCACTCAGGCTGCGGCCTATCACCGTCAGGATGTAACGGTTCTTTCCCTGACGCCCGGCCCAGCTCTCATAATCCACGTCCGAAATGGGTTCGAAGCCAATGCCCACCCCCAATTCCGTCGCTTTGAAAAGCAGTTCCTTCATCACCTGGCCGGAATCCTTCTCGTCTATCCGAATCAAAATGCCCAGCGACAGCGTGCTGTGGATATCGGCCTGGCCGATGTCCAGAATCTGCGCATCGTAACGGGCCAAGATGCCCATGATGGAGGCCGTGAGCCCCACCTGGTCCTTTCCGGAAATCCGAATTAAAATCTGTTCCTTCTTCATAACGTATTTAAGCCAGATATTTGCACACAATCGACAGCAGGGCGTCGCTGGGAGCCGAGTATTCTCCGTGCAGTTTTCCCACAATAAATAGAAGCTTCAGGGCAAAATAAGGATACAGCTCTTTTTCCTTCTCCACAAGGGAGGCTTCGTCCTGCAGCTGATAATACTCCCGGGCAAAAAGCTTCCAATGCTGCATGAGAACGGGCCGCGTGAGGTGGAAAATCTGGTCGGCACGCTCATCGCTTATAAAATTGGCCGAATAGTACAGCATGCACAGGTCCCACTCCGGCCGGCCGTAGGCAAAATCCCCCACGTCAATCCAGAGAGTCCTCTTCCCGTCCGTGATGATATTGCCGATATGGAGGTCTCCATGCAGGCAGGTATCGGCCTCGGGAATGCCCTCCAGGCGGGAAAGAGCCATTTCCCGTACATTTTCCGGAAGCTTTTTGTATCGAATAATCATGTCCCGTACCAGCTCTTTCATGGAAGGAAGCCTGCAGGTATCGGCCTGTTTGGAATGCAACTCACGCGCCAGGACGGCAAAACGGACCGACAGCGGTTCCAGCTGCTCCGGTTCCTGGGATATGATGCGGGTGAAGGAGCGTTTGCCGGGGATGAGTTCGTACTCGGCGCCGTAGCGCGTCCCGTCCGTAATGAGCCGAAGGGGCTTGGGAGTGGGAATACCCAGCTCATACACTATCTCATTTACGTGGAACTCGCGCGAGGCGGTCTGGGCCTGCACGCCGGGCACGAAAAGCTTCGCCAGAGACGTACCGTCTTTTTTGTTATATGTCAGGGCTGTACCGCCTTCCCCCGTCTGGAAATAGTCTTCCAGTTCAATTTTCTGGTAAGTATCCATCTTTTTTACTAATTATCCCGGCTGCGGGATGGGACTATATATTTTACAAAAATAAGAAAAATAAAGGAGATTTTGTGTATATTTGGGCCGATTATGGCATCAAAAAAAGGAAAAATACTGATTGTCGATGACAACGCCGGCATCCGCCGGACGCTGGAGATTCTGCTGCCCCTGCACTTTGCCCAGGTGAAGACCCTTCCCTCCCCGGCCACGCTGGTGGCATCCCTGGAGCAGTTCCGCCCGGACGTGGTGCTCTTGGACATGAACTTCACGGCCAGCATCAACACCGGCAACGAAGGCCTCTACTGGGCCGGAGAAATCAAGAAAATGGCACCCGAGGTGGAGGTGGTCCTCTTTACGGCTTATGCCGATATCGCCCTGGCGGTGGAAGGGATGAAACGCGGTGCCTTCGATTTCATCGTCAAGCCCTGGGACAACGAAAAACTGGTGACAACGCTCACCGCCGCCCGGGACAAGGCCATGAAGGCCCTGGGAAGAGATTCTTCCGAGCGGTCTTCCTGTCATTCTGGGCGAAGCGAAGAATCCATGTTCTGGGGCAGTTCCAAGCCCATGGCCGCCATCCGCAAAACCATAGACAAAATCGCCCCCACCGACGCCACGGTGCTCATCACCGGCGAAAACGGCACCGGCAAGGACGTCCTGGCGCGGGAAATCCATTTCCACAGCCTCCGGAGCGGGAAGCCGATGGTGGCCGTGGACGCCGGCGCCATCACGGAAACCCTCTTTGAGAGCGAACTCTTCGGCCACGTCAAAGGCGCCTTTACGGACGCCCATACAGACCACGCCGGCAAGTTTGAACAGGCCGACGGCGGAACACTCTTCCTGGACGAAATCGGCAATATCCCGCTGCACCTGCAGGCCAAGCTGCTGCGGGTGATTCAAAGCCGGAGCGTGGTGCGCGTGGGCGGCTCCCAGGCCATCCCGGTGAATATCCGGCTCATCTGCGCCACCAACATGGACCTGGAACAGCTGG
>CAMOKK010000036.1 GCA_946617545.1 uncultured Bacteroidales bacterium
ATGCAGGCGCTGCTTGGGAGGCCTGATGGCCTTTGATATGGCCTGCCGGAGGGGGAGGATTTTTCTCTCGATGGGATGCTGCCTGGCGGGATGCGAGAAGGGAGCATCGGGCTCTGACGATGCCAAGGGAAATGCACTTACCAGATTCGAGACCTTTGAATCCGATTTCAATAAACCTACTTGGAACTAACTTCCTACCTTTTTTGTATTCCTCTTTAGGGGATAGTCCCAAAGTGGGCTAAAAACCAAAAACTGCCAAGGAATCATCCTCGGCAGTTTTGTAATTTATTGATTTTCAATATATTACCAAATCAATATTCTTCCTCATTCCACATGAAGTCCTCTTTGGTGGGATAGTCCGGCCAGATGTCTTCGATGGATTCGTAGATTTCGGACTCGTCGTCCAGTTCTTCCAGGTTTTCGATGACTTCGTCGGGGGCGCAGGTGCGGGTGGCGTAGTCTATGAGTTCTTCTTTGGTTGCGGGCCAGGGTGCGTCGTCCAGGGAGCTGGCCAGTTCAAGTGTCCAAAACATAGCTTATAATGGTTTTTATTTGTTAATTATCAGTCTTTTAGCCGGTCGGTGCCGGAAAAGGGATGCAAAGATAGCCAAAAAAACGATATAATGGATTTTTTTGTGTAATTTTGTAACCCTTTTTAGAAAATCTTGCTACAAAGAACAGACCATGGCATATAGAAAGATAGAAGAATTTGACGAAAACACCACCCGGGAGATTTCCGGGCACATCAAGGCCATTCTGGAACTACTGGGGGAGGACCCTTCCCGGGAGGGGCTTCTCAAAACCCCCGAGCGGGTGGCCAAGGCCATGCAGTTCCTTACCCAGGGCTATTTCCAGGACGGTGAAACCATCGTGAAGAGTGCCCTTTTCCAGGAGCCGTACAACCATATGGTTATTGTGAAGGACATCGAGCTCTTCTCCCTGTGCGAGCATCACATGCTTCCGTTTATCGGCAAGGCGCATGTGGCCTATATCCCCAAGGGGGAAATTACGGGTCTTAGCAAGGTGGCCCGCGTGGTGGAAACCTATGCCCGCCGCCTTCAGGTACAGGAACGCCTCACGGAGCAAATCCGGGACTGCCTGCAGGAATCGCTTCATCCGCTGGGTGTGGCCGTGGTCATTGAGGCCATGCACACCTGCATGTCCATGCGCGGGGTGCAGAAGTCCAATGCCATAACCACCACATCGGCCTTTTCCGGGATTTTCCTGAAGAGTGACAAAACCCGCAACGAGTTCCTTCAACTGATAGGCCGATAGGGTAATATGCCGTTTCTTTGGGCCATATTGGGAATTGTTGTCTTTCTGGTACTCTTTTACTTCTGCCAGGCAGGTCTCAATTACCGCAGGCCTTCGGTCTTGAAGAGGCTGCATTCCGCTTCCCAAAAAAGGCTGGAAGAGGAACTTACCCCCCGGCAGAAAGAGCAGTATTTCAAGGGAGAGGACCTGGCCCGGGTGCCGGAAAATTATCGGCCCTTGGCGCAGTTCATGCAGGAATGCGGAGAGGGCAACAAGGTCTATGGCGGCAATTCCCTGGAAATCATTACCAGCGGTCTTCGGAAGCGGGAGCTTCTCCTGCAGGATTTGAAGGAGGCGCGGGAGTATATCCACATCGAGTACTTCAAGTTCGGGGGAGACCGCGCCGGCAGGGAAGTGCGGGAAATCCTGATGCAGAAGGCCCGTGAAGGGGTGGAAGTGTATTTCCTGCTGAACAATATGATGCGCGGCAGCGTTCCCCGGAGGTATTTCCGGGCCATGGAGAAGGCCGGTGTCCGGGTTCTGCCGTACACCCATATCAGAACGGGTCTGAGCCAGTGGTTCATGCATGTCAATTCCCTGAACCACCGGAAGCTTGTCATCATAGACGGGAAGGTGGCCTATACGGGCGGGATGAACTTGAACGACAATTACTTCTTCCGCTGGGGAGACACCCATATGCGCGTTACCGGTCCCGTCATCGCACGGCTGCAGGCTTCCTTTCTGGATTCCTGGCTTTCTTCCCGCGGAACCATAGACGGGCCGATGAGCCGCTACTTCGAGTCCGCTTTCCCCGCGCAGGAGGCGCCCTACGGGAACAAACTCATGCAGGTGGTGGTGTCGGCCCCGGAGTATCCCCGGCCAACGGCCCTGCTGGGCTATGAATGGGTACTGAAGCACGCCCGGCAATATGTTTACATCCAAACGCCCTATTTTGTGCCGCCGAAATCCCTCCTCCAGGCACTCAAGGACTGCGCCGGCCGCGGGGTGGACGTGAGGCTCCTGCTGCCCGGATGGATAGATACGCCGCTGGTGGGCCCGGCCAACCGTTCTTACTACGCGGAGTGCATCGAGGCCGGCATCCGCATCATCGAGCGCTTCGGCGTCTTCAACCATTCCAAGACCCTGGTGGCCGATGACGTTTTCACCATCATCGGCGCCTCCAACCTGGATGCCCGGAGCTTGCTCGTAAACAGCGAGATGGATACCTTCATCTATGATGCCCAAGTGGCGAATGACTGCAAGGAAACCTTCCTGAAGGGCTGCACGAAAGGACGAGAATTGCAGCTGGAAGAGTGGAAGGCTTCCCGCAGCCTGTACCAGAAGTTTGCCTCGGGTTTCATGCGTCTATTCCACGCTTTGCTGTAATACGTATTCTTTGGTATTTTTCATTCCGCGTGTCCCAAAGTAGGCGGCAACCAGATCCCCTTTCACATATACGCGTTTCCCGATAAACTCCGGATGGTCTACCAGGTTCAAGGCGTCCCGGACGGCCCCCTTGGGCAGTTCCACCGCCAAACAGGAGGCCTTGGCGGTGACGGAGGAACGGTCGGCCAGGGCCAGGTGCGTGGCCTTGGCAAGGCCGGAAGTCTTGACACTTTTCCCGGCCGATGTAAGGTCTCCTCCCACGATATAGCCATAGACCCAGACGTCTTTCTCGTCGATGTGTCTGCTCACATCAGAGACGGAAATGGCATCGGGCACATCCCGGCCCTCTCCGCCGTCGGAGGAGTTGTCTCCGCCAATCACGAAACAGTCCTGCGTCCATACCTTGCTGGTGTCCACCATCACCTGCAGTTGTCCCTGTCCTCCGCTTTGGGCCACCTGCACCCCAAGGTTCAGGATTTCCCGGGCCTGGAGGCGGCGGGTGAGGAGAGTCTGGTCTTTTCCTTCGTTATACAGGATCAAGGAAGCGTTGTCAGGTTTCAGATAGGCAATCCTTTTTTCGTTGTAAAGATACTTGAGACTGGTCTGCTCTTGTTTGAGGTATAGTACCCCGTCCGGGAAGGCAGAGAGGAAGTCGGGCGAGATTCTCAGGCGGATGCCGGCGTTCAGCAGTATGCAGCGGAGCGTGACGTTCACCGTTTCGCCGGCCGGAATCAGCACCACCTGGTCGTCCCCGTACTGGGGCCGGGAGAAGGCAGGGGCGGTAAAGGGGATGGACCGGATGCAGAGCGTGTAGGTGCCCGGTTCCACCTGCAGGAATTCCGGGGAGTCTCCGTAGGTTCCGTCATAGAGGACGGTGCCCTGGGCGTCCCGGATGGTGAGAAGGAAGTCATTGGTGTCCGGAAGCTCCGCATCGGCCTTGGTGAGGGCGTCCCCGTCCAAAGTCCATGTGAGTTTCCCTTGCTGCGGGGAGTCGGGTGCCAGTCCGAAATCGTCGCAGGCGCTTGCTACGGCAGCAAGCAGGGGTAGCAGCGCCATCCATCTGATATTTTTCATGCCGCCAAGATAAGGCGCTTTTTCCAGACTCATGGGTGGCAAACAGAAATATTTTCGCTCACTTTTTTTATCGGAAATGCAAAAGATTGTCAAGTTTTTAACGATGGTGCCCCCAAACGGCTGATTTTCAAAAAAGATGCATAAAAATCCCTTATTTGAAAGATTTTTTGTAAATTTGCAAAAATAGGCTTGAACCGGCTATGCTGGAAGATGTACGCAAACATATTGAAAAGCTGATTGCACTCTATGAGGCTGAGAAAGCGGAGAACCTGCGTCTCCGCGCGGAGCTACAGGAGCGCGAGGAAACCGGGGCCGCCTTGAGAAAACAGATTGCGCAGTTAGAGTCCGAGATAGAAACCCGGAAACTCACCGAAGCTTTTTCCGGAGGAAGCGAAGCTCCCGAAGTCAGAGCCAAGGTTGATAAATTAATCAAGGAGATAGATAAGTGCATCTCCTATTTGGAGGAAGCCTGATGGACCAGAAGATAAGCATCAAGATTGCCGGACGCGTCTTCAACCTTACGGCCAGCTCACCGGAAATGGAAGAGCTGTACCGCAGGGCGGCCGATGCCATCAACGCCCGTTTCGCCGCCTTCTCCCGCAGCCATCCCGGCCGCTCAGCATTGGATATCCTGTCGCTGGTGGCCTTGAACGAGACGGTCATCCGTCTGGGCATGCAAAGGGATATCGACCAGTATAAGAACGCGGAAAAGCAGTTGGAAAAAGACCTGGAGAACTATCTGAAAGACCATACCCAATAGCCGTCAACCATCGAAAGCTGAAATCAACACGTTTCAACGAAGCCGGGTTGACTCGGACCGCAGATGGCGGGCCCCGCTCCCTGAGGGGAGTCCTGCTCCGGCAGGCGAGGGGATACCAGTAAGCGGACGGCTCCCAAATCTTATTCCTATAAGATTTTCTGACTAGATGCTGACGGCTTTTTTTACTTACCTGTCTGTTTTCTCATGGGGAAAGCAGACAGTTTTTTAACACTATATATTTTATGGATATTTTAAGTTTACTTATCGGATTGTTGGTCGGGGCCCTTCTTGCCCTGACCGCCTACATACTCATAAGCCGTTCTGTGCTTAAGGGGAAGAGGAACGAGATTCTGGAAAAGGCCGAGATTGAAGGAGAGAAAATCAAGAATGAGCGTATCCTTCAGGCCAAGGAGAAGTATCTCTCCCTCAAGAGCGAGCATGAGAAGACCGTCAATGAGAAGAACGCCCAGATCCGCGATGCCGAGAACCGTGTGCGCCAGAAGGAGAACACCCTGAACCAGAAGCTCTCCGAGGCCGACCGCAAGAGCAAGGAACTGGAGAACCAGAAAAACGCTGTCCAGGCCCATGAAGAACAGTTGAAGGTGAAAGAGGAAGAGTATGAAACCCTCCGTTCCCAGGCCATCCGCCAGATTGAGACCATCGCCGGCATGAGTGCCGCCGAAGCCAAGACCCAGCTGGTGGAATCCATGAAGGCCGAGGCCCGCACCGAGGCCCAGGCTTATATCAACGATTGCATGGATGAAGCCCGCCTGAACGCTGCCAAGGAAGCCAAGCGCATCGTTATCAACACCATTCAGCGTACGGCTACGGAAACGGCCATCGAGAACGCCGTCACCACCTTCCCCATCGAGAGTGACGAAATCAAGGGCCGCATCATCGGCCGGGAGGGCCGTAACATCCGGGCCCTGGAGGCTGCTACGGGAGTTGAAATTGTGGTGGACGACACCCCTGACGCCATTCTTCTGAGTGCTTTTGACCCGGTCCGCCGCGAGGTGGCCCGTCTGGCCCTGCACCAGCTGGTGGTGGACGGCCGTATCCATCCCGCCCGCATCGAGGAGGTGGTGGGCAAGGTGCAGAAGCAGCTGGAAGAAGAGATCCTGGAAACCGGCAAGCGCACCTGCATAGACCTGGGCATCCACGGCCTGTCCATGGAGCTGGTCCGCCTGATCGGCCGCATGAAATACCGTTCCTCCTATGGCCAGAACCTGTTGCAGCACTCCCGTGAGGTGGCCAACATCTGCGCCATCCTGGCTTCCGAGCTGGGCCTGAACCCCAAGATAGCCAAGCGGGCCGGCCTCCTGCACGATATCGGCAAGGTGTCCGAGGAAGACCCTGACCTGCCGCACGCCCTGCTGGGTATGAAGCTGGCCGAGCAGTACAAGGAGAAGCCGGAGATTTGCAACGCCATCGGCGCCCACCATGAGGAAACCGAGATGACCTCTCTCTATGCTCCGCTGGTGCTGGTGGGAGACGCCATTTCCGGTGCCCGTCCGGGAGCCCGCCGGGAGGTGATTGAAAGCTATATCAAGCGCCTGAAGGGGATGGAGAACCTGGCCGGTTCTTATCCCGGCGTTACCAAGGCCTATGCCATCCAGGCCGGTCGTGAGCTCCGCGTCATCGTGGGTGCGGAGGAAGTGAGCGACCACCAGGCCGAGGTCCTCTCCGGAGAGATTGCCATGAAGATTCAGAACGAAATGACCTATCCCGGACAGGTAAAGATTACCGTTATCCGGGAAACAAGGTCAGTGGCGTACGCCAAGTAGCGGCGCCTATTTCTTTCCGAAAAGGAGTTTCATGTCGTCCTCGATGCGCTTGGATGCAAGCGGCTCGGGGACGAATTTCCATGTACCCAGGAGGGCCGGGTCGGAGATTTCCTCCCGGTCGATGGTGGGGTCTTTCTGAAGACGCTCGTAGATGAGGTTGCGGATTTCCGGATACCGGGCCACCACACGCTCGTCAATGAGGTCGGTATCGATGCCAATCTCATCCAGCAGTCCGCCGCCGCCGCTGGCGCGGTAGGAGGTGATGGCTACGTTGTAGGTATTGTCGGCCGAGAAGGCGTTGCCGTCGGCCAGGGAGGAGATGGATATGCGCTGCCCGCGGGGCTTGGTCACGTCCACGGTGTAGTTGATGCCGGCCATGGAGTCGAAGTTGTAGGGCAGCCCGTCGAAGGACCAGCCCTTCTGCTGGGAGCGGAGGTTGTCCCGGGGAACAATCTTCAAAACATGGTCTCCAGGCTTGGAGACGGTGTTAATCCAGCGGTCGTAGGAGGCCTCCAGATAGTCCTTGATTTCGGAGCCGCTGAGGGTAATCACGTACAGCTGGTTCTCGAAGGGGTAGAGGGTGAAGAGGTCGTTGAAAACCAGGGTTCCTTCGTTTACGGAACCGTTGTAGGTGAGGGGAGCGGCAATGGAAAGCTGGGCCGGTTCACAGGAGATGGAGATGGTGTGAATGAGGTTGATGTAATCCGACATGCCGGCATAGGCGTCGCGCGTCCTCAGGGGCACGTTGAGCACGCCCACCTCCCGCAGGGTGAATTCCCTTACGGCCTCGAATTCCTTCCGGAAGGTCTCGCGCATCACCGGATCGGCCTTTTCGGCCTTTACCGGAATCAGGTCTGTCTGAAAGGACTTGCTCACAATCTTCCCGCCTTCCACCTTCAGGTGCATCTTCCCATGGGCCACGAAGCGGCTGTGGCTGCCGGAGTTCAGCAGGGCCGATTGCTCCCGCGTCTCCACATAGGGCCGGTGGTCGTGGCCGCAGATGAGCCAGTCCACGCCTTTCACGGCATTGAAGGCGTCCAGCGCCTCGCTTTCCAGGTTGGTGCCGTCTCCCCGGCCGCAGCCGGAGTGCATGGCCACCACCATCACGTCGGGCTTTTCCTTGGCTTTCACCATGTCCACATCCCGCTGGATGTTGGCCTTGATGCTCTCGAAGTGCATGCCGCTCCAGATTTCCTCGGCCAGCCAGGCCTTGATGTTGGCGTTGTTGTAGCCAATTACGGCAATTTTGAGCCCGGCCTTGTTCACCATCTTATAAAGGGGGAAGTAGGGCTTGCCGTTGTCGTTGCGGATGGCGTTGCCCGCCAGGAAGGGGGAGCCGGCTTCCACCAGCTGCCTCTGCACGCGGTCGTACACCGGGTGGCCGGTTTCGATGTCGTGGTTGCCCATGGCGATGGCGTCATACTTCATGTATTCCATCAGCCGCGGGAACAGGTGGGGGGAGAGGGTGTCCACGTAATTGAAGTAGTAGGCGGCGTTGTCTCCCTGCAGACAGTCTCCGGCATCCACCAGCAGCACGTTCTGTGCTCCATCGGCCGTACGGACGCTGTCAATGTACCAGTTCATGGCCATCAGTGACTTTTTGAGGGAGCCGTCCACATAGCTGGAGTCGAACCAGGTGCTGTGCACATCGTTGGTAGAGAGTACGGTGAGGCTGTAGTCCCCGTCCTTGAGACGGCGGCCGCAGGCCACGGTCATCAGCGCGATGCCCGTGACGCAGAGGATGGTGCGGAATTTCATATTGGTTTGTGTGTTTTAGCGTTTCATGCCCCGCATCTGCTGCAGGAGATTGCCCGTGACGGCGCCCTTCATCAGTTTGCGGGTGCCTTCGAACTGCTTCAGAAGCTTGTTCACTTCCGGCAGGGAGGTGCCGGAGCCGTCGGCAATCCGCTTGCGGCGGGAACCGTTGATGGCCTCCGGGTGTTCGCGCTCGTAGGCGGTCATGGAGAGGATGATGGCTTCCGTGCTCTTGAAGGCGTCGTCCGGAATGTCCACATCCTTGAGGGCTTTTCCCACGCCCGGCAGCATGCCGGCCAGGTCTTTGATATTGCCCATCTTCTTTACCTGCTGGATTTGCTGGTAGAAGTCCCAGAGGGTGAACTGGTCCTTGGCCAGTTTCTTCTTGAGCTCGCGGGCCTGCTTCTCGTCAAACTGCTCCTGGGCCTTCTCTACCAGGGAAACCACGTCTCCCATGCCCAGGATACGGTCTGCGATGCGCTCCGGGTGGAACACGTCCAGCGCCTCCAGCTTTTCTCCGGAGCTTACGAACTTGATGGGCTTGCCCACCACGGCCTTGATGGACAGGGCCGCGCCGCCGCGGGTGTCGCCGTCCATCTTGGTAAGTACCACGCCGTCGAAGTCCAGGCGGTCGTTAAAGGCCTTGGCCGTCTCCACGGCGTCCTGGCCCGTCATGGCATCCACCACAAAGAGCGTCTCCGTAGGTTTGATGGCTTGGTGAAGGGCCGATATCTCGTTCATCAGCTCCTCGTCCACGGCCAGGCGGCCGGCGGTATCCACAATCACCACGCTGAAACCCTCGGCCTTGGCCTTGGCAATGGCGCCCTGGGCAATCTTCACCGGGTCTTTTTCTCCTTCGATGGTAAATACGGGCACCTCGATGCTTTCTCCCAGCAGCTTGAGCTGCTCGATGGCGGCCGGACGGAAGGTGTCGCAGGCGGCCAGAAGAACCTTCATGCCCCGCTTGGACTTGATGTTAAGGGCCAGTTTGGCGCTGAAGGTGGTTTTACCGGAACCGTTGAGGCCCGCCACCAGCACAATTCCGGGGTTGCCCTTGATATCGATATCCCGGGCGGTGGACCCCATGAAGGCGGCCAGCTCGTCGTGGGTAATCTTCACCATCATCTGCTGGGGCTTCACGGCGGTGAGCACACCTGTGCCGATGGCCTTGTCCTTCACCTGATTGCAGAAATCCTTGGCCACCTTGTAACTGACGTCGGCGTCCAGCAGGGCCTTGCGGATGTCCTTGAGGGTCTCCGCCACGTTAATCTCGGTAATCTTTCCTTCTCCCTTCAGGATTTTAAAAGACCTCTCCAGTCTCTCACTCAGATTCTCAAACATATTCTACAGCTTCTTTAACATTCGTTTAATGAGGGTTGTCATCTTGCTGGCGGCAGCATCCGCGGCCTTCACGATGGCCTCGCCGTCCGTCACATAGTCTTCATCTTCCGTGTCGTGGGCCACGTCCGTAATTACGGAGAGGCCGAACACGGGCACGCCGGCATGGCGGGCCACAATCACCTCCGGGGTGGTGCTCATGCCCACGGCATCGGCCCCGATGGTGCGGAAGTAACGGTACTCGGCCTGCGTCTCGTAGCTGGGGCCGGAGCAGGCTACATACACGCCTTCCTGCAGGGCGATGCCTTCCTGGGCGGCCGCTTCCCTGGCCAGGCGGATGAGGGCAGGGTCGTACGGGCGGGTCATGTCCGGAAAACGCGGACCGAACTGCTCCATGTTGGGGCCGATGAGGGGATTGGGCAGCAGGTTGATGTGGTCCCGGATAATCATGAGGTCTCCCACGCTGAAGTCCGGATTGGTGCCGCCGGCGGCGTTGGAGACAATCAGCTGGCGGATGCCCAGCAGGATCATCACCCGGATGGGCAGCACCACTTCGTTCATGCCGTAACCTTCATAATAATGGATACGGCCCTGCATGGCAATCACGCACTGACCGCCCAGTTCTCCCACGATGAAATTCCCCTTGTGGCCGATGGCGGTGGACACCGGAAAGCCCGGGAGGTCCCGGTAGGCCACGGTGACGGAGTTCTTTATCTCATCGGCCAGTTTTCCCAGGCCGCTTCCCAGCACGATCCCCGTGATGGGCTGCCGTCCCTGGATTTTGGCCCGGAGACTTTCGCTTGCGGCTTGTATGATGGCATATTTGTTTTGCATAACTTACATTCTTTCAATCATTTTCTCTATCAGACGGGTCATCTTTCCGGCGGCTGC
>CAMOKK010000037.1 GCA_946617545.1 uncultured Bacteroidales bacterium
ACTACGGCTGGGACAAGGAGTACGGCGGCATCTTCTATTTCATGGACCGCAAGGGGTATCCCACCCAGGAGCTCGAATGGGACCAGAAACTGTGGTGGGTGCATCTGGAAAGCGCCATCTGCATGATTAAAGGCTACCAGCTCACCGGCAACGAGAAGGCCCTGGAATGGTTCCTCAAGCTGGACGAGTACCTCTGGACCCGCTTCAAGGATCCCGAGTATCCGGAATGGTTCGGCTACCTGAACCGCCGCGGAGAAGTGCTTCTCCCGCTGAAGGGCGGCAAGTGGAAGGGCTGCTTCCACGTGCCCAGAGGCCTCTATCAGATTGGAAACATCTTGCAGGACATTGCAGACAAACAACAATAAACCAACATTATGAAAGTCTTATCCCGTCTTATGACTTCCCTTGTGGCAGGGTTGATGCTGCTGCAAGGCGTGGCCTTTGCCCAGACGAAAGTGAGCGGCAAAGTGACCGATGCGGACGGCAAGCCTCTGGCAGGCGTCACGGTAATGGTGAAAGGAACCACCAACGGTACCATGACGGATATGGACGGCACGTACTCCCTTCGCGTCAACCAGGGAGATGTGCTGGAGTTCTCCTGCCTGGGTTTGGCAACGCAAGAGCATAATTACAAGGGGCAGCAGAGCCTGAATGTATCCATGAAGGAAGACGCCCTCTATCTGGAAGATGTAGTGGTGGTGGGTTACGGCACGGCCAAGAAAGAAACCCTGACGGCCGCCGTGAGCGCCATCAAGGGTGACGAGTTGCTCAAGTCCCCTTCCACCAACGTATCGCAGGTGCTGGCCGGCAAACTGTCCGGTATCTCTTCCGTGCAGGAGTCCGGCGAACCGGGCCTGGACCAGGCCTCGCTCCGTATCCGCGGCTCCGTGTACGGCGTGGCCTACGTGGTGGACGGTTTCCCGGTGGACAATATCAATGACATCGACCCTGCCGACATTGAAAGCATCTCCGTGCTGAAGGACGGTGCCTCGGCGGCCGTGTACGGCCTCAAGGCCGCCGGCGGCGTGATTATCATCACCACCAAGAAGGGAGACAAGGGCGACACCCGCATCACCTACAACGGGTCCGTGGGCGCCAGCATGAACGCCAACTTCCCCAAGTTCATGAACGGGCCTCAGTTTGCGTACTATTATGATGTGGCGCAAATGATGGACCAGCTCTCCAACGGGGAAATCGCTTCCGCACAGGAGTACGTACCCTATTTTACCCAGAAAAACATTACTGCCATGCAGGCCGGTACAGACGGCTGGGACAATGTAGACTACGTAAAGAAAGTGTTCGGCACGGGCCTTACGCAGAAACACAACGTGACGCTGCAGGGTGGTAACGACAAAGCCCGTTTCTTTGTCAGCGCCGGTATTATGGACCAAAAGGGCAATATCGACAAATTCAACTACACCCGGTATAATATCCGCTCCAATATTGAAGGTACTTTGGCCAAGCACCTGAACTATAAGGTGGGCGTGTCCGGCGTACTGGGCAACCGTTCCACGCCGGCTTTCCTGTCCGGCGGTTCCGACGGCGGAGCCACGGAAGTGGGCTGGTTCTCCATTGCTCGCCAGGTAGTGCAGATGCATCCATATCTCCCGGAGAAGTACGACGGCTATTACACCGGCGCGGTGCAGGACAATCAGAGTTTTCTGGTGAGCCCGCTGGCCGCCATCTATGAGTCCGGCTATAAAAAGACCAGGAGTGCGTCGGTCTCGGTGAATGCCGCGCTTACCTGGAACATTCCCTTTGTCCCCGGACTTTCATTGAAGGCTTCCGGCTCTTATGATTACAGCAACAGCTACAACAAGAACCTGAGTACGCCCTACACCCTGATGCAACGCGTGCGTACAGACGAAGGCTGGGTATGGCAACAGCGCACGGACAATCCTCATATCGCCAACAATGTGAACAATCTGGGCGAGGGTGTGACTTTCTCTCAGCAGATAGTGGGACAGGCAAGTGCCAATTACGTGCAGACCTTCGGCAAGAACCATGTGGATTTGATGGCTCTTGCAGAATACCGCGACTACAAAGGCAACGGCCTGGCCGCCTATGCACAGGGACTTCCCTTCGACTCCCTGCCGGAACTCTCCAACGGCGTGGCGTCCAATTCACCCGTGAGCGGCTGGAGCGGGGCCTCCCGCAGCGTGGGCTTTGTGTTCCGTGCCCGCTACGACTATGCAGAGAAATACCTGGCGGAAGTGACCGGCCGATACGATGGTTCCTACAAGTTCGCCGGCATGAGCAAAACGCGCTGGGGCTTCTTCCCGTCCGTCTCGCTGGGCTGGCGCATCTCGCAGGAGGATTTCATGAAGGGTACCGCATCCTGGTTGGACGACCTTAAAATTCGCGCGAGCATGGGTCTGCTGGGTAACGACAGCGTAAGCGAGTACGCATTCCTGAGCACCTATTCCAAAGCCGCCAATGTGGCTTATGGACAGAAGGGGGGCGCAACGGTTATCAGTCCGGCTTATTACACTTCCGGCATCCCCAATACAGACCTGTCCTGGGAAAAGACCCAAAGCTGGAACGTCGGCGTAGATTTCACGCTGTGGGGCGGCCTGCTGGGTATGGAGATTGATGCCTTCTACAACTACACCTACGACATGCTAACCTACCAGTCTACCGGTTTCCCCTCCTCCATGGGCGGTTATTATCCCACCTGGGTGAACAAGAATGCCG
The DNA here is from genome assembly GCA_946617545.1 of uncultured Bacteroidales bacterium. Taxonomy (GTDB): domain Bacteria; phylum Bacteroidota; class Bacteroidia; order Bacteroidales; family UBA932; genus Cryptobacteroides. The sequence continues at coordinate 2,695 of CAMOKK010000037.1, forward strand.
TCGACTCAAAGGGTATCGATATCCTGGTGCGTCACCGGAATCATTTCACCCTTGGCGGTGATCCTTTCTATTATGAAGTTACCGGCAGCCTGACCCGTTCAAAGACCCGCTGGCTGGTATATAACGACGACCCCAATATTGTTGACTGGCGCAAGCGCGTGGGAACAACGGTGGGCAGCATCATGTGCTGGCAGGCAGACGGACTGTTCAGGAGTGAAGAAGAGATAGACCAGGCTTCCTGGTACGGAACTCGTCCCAATGTGGGCGATATCCGTTACGTGGACCTGAACGGCGACGGCAAGATTGACGAGGATGACAAAGGCTACTTCGGCCGGTCCAACCGTCCGGAACTCACCTTCGGCCTCAATATCAACCTGGCCTGGAAGGGAATAGACTTCAATGCCCAATTCACCGGCGGCGCCCTCTTCGACATTTCCATGACGGGAACATACTACAACGATAACGACGACAACACCATCTGGACCCAGACCTTCAAAGAAGGGGGCAATTCTCCGCTGTTCCTGGTGCAGAATGCCTATAGTGAATTCAATCCGAACGGCAGCTTCCCGCGCCTGACGTTGGCCAAGACCAGTCACGGCGGCGACAACGGCCTCAGCTCCACTTTCTGGATTCGTGACGGCAAATATGTGCGCTTGAAGAGTGCTCAGTTGGGTTACACCTTACCCAAAAACTGGACATCCAAGATAGGTATCCAGAGCCTGCGCTTCTTTGTAGAAGGACAAAACCTCTTCACCATCTCCGGTCTTCCGGAGGGAATAGACCCGGAATCCCCGGGCGTAAACAACGGTTACTATCCGCAACAGCGCCTGCTGATGGGCGGTATAACGCTGACGCTTTAAAATGGGAGGAAAAGGTATGAAAAAATTATTCTTTCTGACCGCGGCCCTTGCCGCCCTCGTCTCCTGCAACAAAACGCTGGACCTGACGCCCACGGACCGGGTATCGGCCAAAACCCTGTGGGAAACCACCACCGATGCCGAGTATTCCGTAAACCATCTGTATTCTTATTTGTGGGGATATTATTCCGCTCCCACGGCAGCCGGTCTCACGGAAGCCCTCACCGACGAATTCAAGTACACCTCGTACAACTTCAATGCGATGGCGTACATTCCTTCCTATCTGGCCTATTTCGAGAGCACCGTTACCGCCCAGACGATAGACGTATACCTGGGCATGTGGGGCTCCCTGTACGTAGCCATCCGCGAAACCAACGAGGCAATCAACTATCTGCATACATACGGGCAGATGAAGGATGAAGACAAGACCCGCCTGGAGGCCGAACTCCGTTTCCTGCGCGGCTACTTCTACTTCGAGCTTATCAAGCGGTATAAGGATGTCATCCTCTACGACGAAGACCTTACGGCGATTGTCAAAGACAAAGCCGTATCACCCGAAAACGAGGGGTGGGACATGGTTCAGGCCGATTTGGACTACGCCGCCGCCAACCTTCCCGCTGCCGCTGCCGCGCACGGCCGCATCAACAAGGGCATGGCTTACGGCATGCTCTCCCGTGCCATGCTGTACGCCAAACGCTACGATGCCGTCATTACTGCGGCCAATGCCGTTGCCGAGTTAGGCTACAGCCTGGAGCCCAACTATGCCGACGCCTGTGGCAAATCGCTTGCCGCCGGCAATCGCGAAGCCATCCTCCAGTATACCTTCGACTACGCCACCGGCCTTACGCACAGTTTCGACTTCTATTACACCCCGGGAGGCGATTTTGCCATTGAGGACATGAAAGGCGGAGCCTATGCCGTTCCCACGCAGGAAATCGTAGAAAGCTATGAGTTGGCAACGGGCGGGTTCCCTTCCTGGAGCGCCTGGCACGCGTCCACCACCAATACTCCGCCCTACGAGAATCTGGAACCCCGTTTCCAGGCCACTATCCTGTATAACGGATCTCCCTGGAAAGGTCGTACCATCGAGCCCTATGTGGGCGGAACCGACGGTTGGACTACCTGGAAAACAGACAAGGAGCCCAAAGGAAAAACCGTTACCGGTTATTATCTGCGCAAACACGTGGACGAAAGCTACGATGTCACCACTTCCGGCAGCAGCCATCCGTTTACACTGCTCCGCTACGGTGAAGTGCTCCTGAATAAGGCCGAGGCCTGCTATCGGACGGGAGACAATGCCGGTGCCAATGCGGCGGTGCGTGAAATCCGCAGCCGCGTGGGTCTCCCTTACACCGACAAGAACGGAGACAACCTGTGGAAAGCGATTGTACAGGAAAGAAAGGTGGAACTGGCCTTCGAGGGCCTGCGCTACTGGGATCTCCGCCGATGGGAAGTAGCCGCACTGCCTTATCCCGACGGACTGAGCGGCTATCAGCAGCATGGCCTCAAGATTGAACCTGAAGGAAGTGGCTTCCGCTATACCTATGTGTCCGTGGACGAGAAAAACCGCAACTTCCCGGAGCGCATGTACCGTTTCCCGATGCCCAAATCGGAACTGGAATCCAATTCGCTTGTAAACCAATATGATGAATGGAAGTAATATGAAAAAGTATCTGTATATTTTTGGGGCTGCGCTGTTGGCTCTTGCTTCCTGCCACAAGCCCGAATATGTGGAGCCTACCGCAGAGCGACAGGGGCTCACCAGCCTCACTGCCATCATGGTGGATGGGCCCTACGCCGGGCAGGAACTCGCGAAACTCACGGTGACCGACCCTGACGCCTCCTATCTGGAGATTCCGGTTCCGTTCTTCTATCCGGAAGTTTCCAATGACGAAACGCTCATCTACATGATGAATCTGCGCGTTCAGGCTGAGCTGCAGCCCAATTATAAGATTACGCCCAAATTGGGAGTACTTGATTTGACAGAAGAGAACACATTTACGCTTATAGACCCCAAGGGCAACTCCCGGGAAATAGTCATTACAGGTAAGCGCTCCAAGTCTTCCAACTGTGCCCTGGTGGCCATGATGGTGGAGGATGTGAAAACATCCGGCGTCATCTACGAAGAATCGTCCAAAATCCTGATCCCCTATCTGGAGGATTTGTCTTCCGTGCAAATTACCGGTCAGGTTACGCCGCACGCCAAACTCTTGAAGGTAAACGGGAAAGTGTATAACGAGAAAACCCGTTACAATCTGAATACCGGTGCCACCATTACGGTACAGGCCCATGACGGTGTAACAGAACGCACCTATACCGTAGAGCAAGGCATTCCCAGCCTGCTGACCTCCGGCATGCGCGAGGAGTCCGTGGCCCGCCTGTTCAACGTGGATCCGGAGACCATGGCCGGTCTGCCGCCTTATACGGATGATTCCTTTGTATCGTTGGCCGGTCTGGGCACGTATGTTATCGTCGGCCTGGGCAACGGCCGTACGCCGGTGTATCTGGATGCCTTTACCGGATCCAAGAAAGGACAGATAAATCTGGGCAGCGCCGTGGCCGACTGTCTTACCAGCGACGATGCCGGCAACCTGGTCATCGCCAATTTCGCAACCGGCGGCGCCGAGGCGCAGGACGTGAACATTTATGTGACGTCTTCCGTCACCGACGCACCCGTACTGTTGCACACGTTTATGAATCCGGCCATGACGCCTGTCGGCCACCGTATCAAAGTCTCCGGAAATGTCAAGAAGGATGCCTGCATCGTCCTTACGGCAGAAGGCATAGCCGGGGTCACTACTTCTTCTGAGGTGGTGTACCTGCTGGTGCGCGATGGACAGGTTAGCGAGGTGAAGACAAGGAACTTTGCCACTTTGGGCATGGGCTGGGGCGCTGCTCCCGTAAACATCGCCACAGTGTGTCCCGCCTCTGAGAACCCGGACAAGGACGGCTGGTTCATTGACTATTATGAAGGCAACGTGGATCCTTCTGTGACCAGCGAGAGCGCAGACTGCTATATCCTGCACTACATCGATGGCAAGGAACGCGACTACTGGCTGGATCTGGTAGGTAACTGGGGTGTGAATCCCAACTGTCTGGACTTGAAGGTATTCAATGGCACGCCTTATCTGACGCTCTTCGCCGTGAGCCATTTCCCGCAGTGGGAAATCCGGCCCAAACTGCGCCTGTACGATGCTACCGACCCTTCCGCCGCCCGTCTTCTCATGGGGAATGACAACCTGGCCATTTTCCAGAAGGGCGCCAGGAACGAGCCCACCGGTGCTTCCGGAGACGTTGTCCTGGTACCTTCCACCGATGGCTACCGCATGTATCTGTATTATTATGACCACCATACGCAGGTGATTGGCGCCTACGTAGCAGACTGTTTCGAGATATGAGAAAGCTATTTTACATGACAGGCGTCGTCTTGGCCTTAGTGGCTACAGCCTGTGGCTGCACCAAACAGGGAAGCGGCATTCCCGATGTTTGGCCTTGGGATGACCCCGATGCCGACGACGCCCCGTGGGAAGAAATCACGGACGGACGCTACGGCGCCCTTCCCGCATACGTGAAAATCTACCATTCTCCCGCCAAACTCAAGGGGAAAAAGGCCGAAGCCTATATTGCGACTGTAGACCTTTCGCAAGCTTCATGGCATGTCTGGGGGCTCAGGGATCCGGAGCTGGATGGCTGTGAAGATGCCTTAAAAACGCCCACGGAAGTGTATAACGAGCAAGGGAGCCCCGTCTTAGTAATGAACGGCGGGTTCTTCTATACGGACTCGGGAATCAATTATCCGGCCAGTCTCGCCGTGGAAAACAGTGAACTGCTCTCTCCCAACATTAACTATGCGTCCGAAGACTGGGTAACACTGTACTATCCCACCAAGGGTGCTTTCATTGAGCATACCGACGGAAAGATAGAGGCATCCTGGACCTATTTCTCCGACATGGAGCACCACTACATCTACCAGATTCCGGCAGAGAACGGCTACGGAAGTACGCCTCAGGCTACGCCCAGTGCCACCTTCCCTTCCGAGGGGGCTGCCTTTGAAGCGAAGACCGCCATCGGCGCAGGCCCTGTACTTCTTAAAAACGGGGAAATCAAGAATACCTGGCGTTTTGAATGCCTTCCCGGAGACTATGACGTAAACTGCAATAATCCAGACCCGCGTACCGCCATCGGAGTGACAAGCGATAAAAAGCTGGTGCTATTTGTGTGCGAAGGCCGCGAAATGACGGAAGGCGTTCAGGGTTATTCCACGGAGAATGTTGCCAAAATCCTGTTGGAATTCGGCTGTACGGATGCAGTGAACCTGGACGGTGGCGGATCCACCTGCCTGCTTGTCAACGGCATGGAAACAGTCCAACCCACCGACGGAGCGCAACGTTCCGTAGGAAGTTGCATCTATATAAAGTAGAAACCATGAAAAAATGGCGGACGATACTGCTGGCGCTGGCGCTTGTGTGTTGCACACGGCCGGTTATCCCCGTGCCCACGCCCGAACCTGAGCCAGAACCCGAGCCTGTACCGGTGACTCCCGTGGAGCCGGAAAAGCCGGAAGCAAAGCCCCGCTATGTGTGGATAGACGCCTCTGCCAACTTCCGTTTCTATGCCAACGACAAGGCTTATATTGCGAAGGAGCTCAAACAGGTAGCCGACTGCGGTTTTACGGACATTGTGGTGGACGTACGTCCGACGGAAGGTACCGTACTGTGGAACTCTTCCGTTGCGCCCCAGGCGCGACGTCTTGCCGCCTGGGTTGGGAGCAGTTACCGCTTCATCGAACGCACGGCAACTTTCGACTATCTGCAGGCATTCATCGATGCCGGGCATGCCGCCGGACTGCGTGTACACGCTGCCATCAATACTTTTGTAGGCGGTTATGGCGGATATTATGGACTGGAAAGCGAAGGCCCTATTTTTACCGGTGACATTCCCTCCTCCTGGGCGTCCATGGATTATACGGCCGACGGCCTGCAAAGCGCCTATTACGAAGGTGTCCAAGGAACCGTGTTCCTGAATCCGGCCAATGACGAGGTGCAAACGTATCTTCTGTCACTCCTGAAGGAGCTGGCAGCCTACGATGTGGACGGCATTGTCCTGGACCGTTGCCGCTATTCCGATGCCGGGCTCCAGAGCGACTTCTCCGAGACCTCGCATCAAAAGTTCGTAGAGTATCTTGGACATGAGCCCGCCAAATGGCCTGTCTTCGAGGCGGGGGTGGAGGATGTTCCCACTGCCATGGGAGATGACCAGTATGCTTGGCTCACGTTCCGCGTCAAGACCATTCACGACTTTGTGGAAAAAGCAGCTGCAGCCGTACACGACATCAATCCGGAGACCCGGTTCGGCGTATATGTAGGTGCCTGGTATTCGTCCTATTACCCCTCCGGCGTCAACTGGGCCAGTCCGCGCTATCTTACACACAGATTGTATCCACGCTGGGCAAACAGCGAATACCACAAGTACGGCTTTGCCGATCACTGCGACTTTATGCTGCTGGGATGTTATGCGGCCGCAAACAGTATATACGGATCTACCGAGTGGACCATGCAGGGCTTCTGCACCCGCGCCAAGAGCTTGCTTATGGGCGACACCGTGTTCGCCGGCGGACCGGATGTGGGAAATCCCACCGGGTGGGAAAACGGCGGCAAGAGCGCTTATATTCCCAAAACGGTTGATGCATGCATCAACGCGGCGGACGGCTATTTTGTCTTTGATTTGTGCCACATACGGATGTTCAGCTACTGGACTCCGTTTAAAAACGCATTCACCAATTACCTTAACACTTTAACCAATTAACGTTATGAAAAAAGTTCTTTACCTAATCGCTGCAGCCCTCGTCACTGTAGTGGCTTGCAACAAGAACACTCCGGACCCCACCCCTACCCCCACTCCGGAGCCCACTCCTACTCCCACCGTTCCGGATTTGACGCTTTCTACTCCCACGATTGTGGACGTTGAGGCAGAATCCTCCATCTACACGGTGAAATTCAACGCCGGCAAGGCCTGGACTGCCACCCTCAGCTATCCGGACGGTTCTGAGACCGGCGCCGTTTTGGCCAAAGAAAAAGGCGATGCAGCCGATGGTGTTGAGCTGAAAGTAACCTTCCAGGGACTGCCGGAAGAAACAATCGGGCGCTTGATTCAACTGGACATCAAAGCCGGTTCCAAGACCGAAAGCATCCTGTTCTTCCAGGGTCTGGTATTCCTCCCGGACACGGACGAGACACCGCTTCTTTCCACTGCCGGTGGCAAGTTCGAACTGAACATTCTCACCAACATGGAGTACACTATCACCACGTATGATGCTCCTGACAAAGCTTTCCCCTGGGCTCCTGTCACCATTACGGAAGACCAAGCCGCCCATAAGCTTGCCTTGGCTTTCAATGTAGAGGCCAATGCCGGCTATGATGCCCGTCAGGCTTACGTGAAGTTTACTCTTCCTCAGGTCCAGGAACCCGTACTGGATGATGAGGGAGTCCCCACCGGTGAAACCAAGGACATGGTCACTCGCTTCTATGTGGCCCAGGAGGGTCATTCCAAGATTGAGTGGCAGACGCTTCTCGGAGAGGATTTCAATGTCGCCGAAGCCGCCACTGCCAGTGTAGCTTTGTTTGATGGAAAACTCCTTGTGTGTGACGGCGTTGCCGTGCATACCGTTGACCCTGCAACGGGTA
>CAMOKK010000038.1 GCA_946617545.1 uncultured Bacteroidales bacterium
CGCTATGGATTACACCGAGGCAAAACACAGGATAGAGCAGTTGAAGGCCATTCTCCGGGAGAACAGCCGGAAGTATTATGTGGAAAACGCTCCCACCATGAGCGACTACGAGTACGACCAACTCATGCACGAGCTGGAAGACTGGGAGCGCCGGTATCCGGAGTATGCCACGCCGGACTCCCCCACCCGCCGCGTGGGATCTGACCTGGAGGAAAGGGCGGAGGGCGGCTTTGCCAAGTATCCGCACAAGTATCCCATGCTGTCGCTGTCCAACACGTATTCCATCCAGGAGGTGGAGGAATTCTCCGAAAGGGCTTCCAAGCTGCTGGACAGGCCTTTCACCTACTGCTGCGAGCTCAAATTTGACGGAACGGCCATCTGCCTTACCTACCGGAACGGCAAGCTGTTCCGCGCCCTTACCCGCGGAGACGGGGAAAAGGGTGACGACGTTACCGTCAATGCCCTCCAGATAGCCTCCATACCCCATACGCTCAAGGGAAGCGGCTGGCCAGATGAGTTTGAAATCCGCGGAGAGGTGCTTATGCCATACGCGTCCTTCGACCGCCTCAATGCCGAGCGGGAGGCCATGGAAGAGCCGCTTTTCGCCAATCCGCGCAACGCCGCCAGCGGTTCCCTCAAATTGCAGGACCCCCGCGAGGTGGGCCGACGGGGCCTTATCTGCACCCTCTACCATATTCCCACGGGCCAGGTGGACTTCCCCACCCACGACGCTGCCCTGAAGGCGGCCGAGGGCTGGGGGCTGCCGGTATCGGCCCATCGGAAAATTTGTAAGGATATTGATGAGATTGAGGCGTTTATCTCTTATTGGGACGGCGCCCGCAAGGAGCTTCCCTATGCCACGGACGGCATTGTGCTCAAGATTAACCAGATGGACTGCCAGCAGGAGCTGGGCTATACCGCCAAGAGCCCCCGCTGGGCCGTTGCGTATAAATTCAAGGCCGAGCAGGCCTGCACGCCTATCCTGAGCATCGATTACCAGGTGGGCCGCACCGGCGCCGTCACCCCCGTGGCCAACCTGGAGCCGGTGCTGCTGAGCGGTACCATGGTGAAGCGGGCCACGCTGGTGAATGAAGACCAAATCCGGGCCTTGGACATTCACGAGGGAGACTGGGTGTATGTGGAGAAGGGCGGAGAAATCATCCCTAAGATTACGGGAGTGGAGCTTTCCCACCGTGTGCCCGGCGCCAAGCCGCCCGTTTTCCCGCATCTGTGCCCGGACTGCGGCACGCCCCTGGTGCGGGAAGAGGGAGAGGCCAAGTGGTTCTGCCCCAATGCGGAGGGCTGCCCTACCCAAATCAAGGGCCGGCTGGAGCACTTTGTGAGCCGCAAGGCCATGAACATTCTCTGCGGTGCGGCCACCGTGGAGCAGCTTTACGGCCTGGGCATGGTGACGCTCCCCTCTCATTTCTATACCTTGCAAGCGCATCAGCTGCTGCGGCTGGAAGGCTGGAAGGACCGGGCCGCCGCCCGCTTCCTGGATTCGGTGAAAGCGTCCCTGAACGTGCCCTTCGAGCGGGTTCTGTATGCCCTGGGCATCCGCTACGTGGGAGAGACCACCGCCCGTGACGTGGCACGGCACTTCGGCTCCGTGGATGCCGTTGCATCGGCCTCCAAGGAAGCGCTGCTGGAGGTGCCGGAAGTGGGAGACGTGATTGCGGAGAGCATTTTCCGCTTTTTCCGGGAAGAGGAGAACCTTGCCGAGGTGCAGGCGCTCAAGGACGCCGGCCTCCGGATGAGCGTGGGAGAAAGCGCGGTGCGGCAGTCCAATGCCCTGGAAGGCAGGAGCATTGTCATCAGCGGCAATTTCAGCATCTCGCGGGATGCGATGAAGGCCCTTATTGAAGCGCACGGCGGCAAAAACAGCTCTTCCGTGAGCGGCAAGACGGATTACCTGCTGGCCGGAAGCAAGCCGGGGCCGGAAAAATTGAAGAAAGCGGCCGAGCTGGGCATTGACGTCTTGGACGAGGCCGCCTTCCGTGCTATGATTGGAGAAGATTCCTCCGGGGCCGACGCTCCGCAGGAGGTAGAACCTACACTGTTCTGAGTATGAGTTTTTCTGAGTTTGGTCAAAAGGATTATGAACTGATTTCCCGCGCATGGGAGGTGCTCAAGGCATCGGCCCAGAAGCGCTGCGCCGACGAGGACGAGCTGGCTGTGGTGCGGCAGGCCTTCGACTTTGCCAACCATGCCCATCACAACGTGCGGCGCCGCAGCGGAGAACCTTATATGCTGCATCCCATCGCCGTTGCGCAGATTGTGGTGGACGATATCGGCCTGGGCTACAAGTCCATTGCGGCCGCCCTCCTGCACGACGTGGTGGAAGACACGGATTATACCGTAGAGGACATCCGGGAGCGTTTCGGAGACCGGATTGCCCTGCTGGTGGACGGGCTCACCAAAATCAAGAACGTGCTGGACGCGCCCAGCATGCAGGCGGAGAATTTCAAGCGCATCCTGCTTACCCTCAACGACGACGTGCGGGTGGTGCTCATCAAACTGGCCGACCGCCTGCACAACTGCCGCACCATCGAGCACATGCCGGAGCACAAGCGGGACAAGATTCTGTCCGAGACCATGTTCATCTTCATTCCGCTGGCGCATCGGCTGGGCCTGTACAGCATCAAGACGGAAATGGAGAACATCTGGCTGCGTTTCAAGGAGCCGGAGGCTTACGAAGACGTAAAATCGCGGATAGAAAAGAGCGTGGCGGAAAAAGGCCGGGAAATGGCGGACTTCGTGCTGCCCATCGAGGAGGCGCTTACCCGGGCGGGCTTCCATTTTGAAATCAAGAAGCGGATTAAGACGCCCTATTCGGTCTGGCACAAGATGCAGACCAAGGGAATCAGCTTCGAGGAGGTCTATGACCTGTATGCCATCCGCATCATCTTTGACACGGACCCCCGGTCGGCCGAGAGCGAACGGGACCAGTGCTACCATATTTTCTCCATCGTCACGGGCATTTACCGCTACATGCCGGAGCGACTGAGAGACTGGGTGAAGCATCCCAAGTCCAACGGCTACGAGGCCCTGCACTGTACGCTGCTGAGCCCTTCGGGCGTGTGGGTGGAGGTGCAGATACGCACCCGCCGCATGGACGACATTGCGGAGAAGGGCTTTGCCGCGCACTGGATTTACAAGCAGCACGGCACCATGGGAGAGGGAGACTATGAGATGGACGCCTGGCTGGACCGCATCAAGGAAATCCTGTCCAACCCGGACGTGAATGCCGTGGAGCTGCTGGACATGGTTCACAACGACCTTACCACCTCGGATATCTATGTCTTCACTCCCAAGGGAGAGCAGCGCAGCCTGCCCAAGGGTTCCACCGCCCTGGACTTTGCCTACGCCATCCATACGGAGATTGGCTCCAAGGCCATTGCCGCCAAGGTGAACCAGCATCTGGTGCCGCTCAATGCCGTTTTGAACACCGGAGACAAGGTGGAAATCATCACGGCCCAGGACGGAAAGCCGCAGCCCGAATGGCTCAAGTTCCTGGTTACCCACCGCGCCCGCACCGTGGTGACGGACTATTTCAAGACCCAGCGCAAGCAGGCCTGCGACTATGGCCGCAGCTCCCTGGAGAATGCCCTGCAGGCCCTGGGCTATGAGGCCGATGAATCCACCCTCCAGCGCTTGGACGCCGCCTACAACGTGGGCACCCGCGAAGAACTGTATTATGCCATCGGCGTGGGCCAGGTGAGCCTGGACAACCTTTCGGAAGTAATGAAACGCTCTACCGGAGGGAAGCTCTCCTGGATTCGGAAGATGTTCCGTCCCGAGAGCCGCGAAGAGGAAAAACCGGCCGACAATACCTTCATCATCGGCTCTTCGGACCCTAATGCCCCGCATTTTTCCATCGCCACCTGCTGCAATCCCATCCCCGGAGACCCTGTTGTGGGCATCAAGGCGCCCGACGGCACCGTTACCATCCACAAGAAGACCTGCCCGGTGGCCGACCGCATTGCCGCGCAGCACGGAGACTGGGTGGTGGTGCCCAAGTGGCTGGAACAGGCCGAGGATACCTCCTTCCCCGTCCGCATTAGCCTCAAGGGCCTGGACCGGGTGGGCATGCTCAACGAAATTACCCGCCGGGTATCCCTGGTGATGGGCGTGAACATGCGCCGGCTCAACCTGTCGGCCGACGGCGGCGTTTTCGAGGGCTATATAGACCTGTATGTGAATTCCCGTGACATCCTGGACAAGATGATAAAGAAACTCTCTTCCATCGAGGGAATAGAAAATGTAAGCAGAAGCGAACTATGAGAGCATCCCTGAAAAAATTCCTTCCGCTTGTTCCGGCAGGCCTTATCCTGGGAAGCCTGATGTTTCCCTGGGGCTGTGCCAACACCACTACGCCGCCCACCGGCGGCCCCAAGGACACCATCCCTCCCGTCCTGAGGAAGGTGGAGCCGCTGCCCGCCACGGTGCACGTTCCCACCAAAAAGACCAAACTGCGTTTCACGTTCAACGAGTACGTGAAAATCAAGGATGCCAACGGCGTCTACCTGTCCCCTCCTTTGGAGAAAAAGCCCAAGGCGGTCATCAAGGGAAAGTCTCTGGAAGTGAGCTTTGAGAGCGACCTGGACAGCAACACCACTTATACGCTGGACCTGACGGGAGCCCTGGCCGACAACAACGAGGGCAACCTCTTCCCCGGCTACACCCTGGTTTTCTCTACCGGTGCGCAGATAGATTCCATGTGCCTGACGGGCCTGGTGCAGGACTGCAATACGCTCATGCCCGTCAAGGGCGCCACCGTGGTTTTGTATAAAGACCATTCCGATTCGGCCGTGTTCCTGAGGCGTCCCGTTGCGGCCGCCAAGACAGACGACTGGGGCTTCTTTTCTATCCGCAACATCCAGGACACCCTGTACCGCGTTTACGCCATCAAGGACGAGAACAACAACAATATGTACGACCCTGAAAGCGAGCGCATCGCCTTCCTGGATACCTTGTTTCGTCCCACGACCGTCTATAATGACTCCCTGTACGAGTTCAAGAAGTTCGACATGAAGGATACGGCCCTGTGCCTGGCCCGTTTTCCCCAGATAGAGCTGAACCTGTTCCGGGAAACCCCTTCCAAGCAGTTTATCGTGAAGAAGGAAAGGGTGGGACCCCGCACGGCCTACCTTACCTTCATGGCTCCCAACGCCAAGATTCACGACCTCCGCATCAAAGGCCTTCCCCGGGAAAAGCTCATCCGTCAGTTCAACCTGCAGCAGGACTCCCTGGAGCTGTGGGTAAACGACCAGCGCAAGATGCCGGACACCCTGCAACTGGTGGTCAAATACGATAAGACAGACACGACCGGCGCCCTGATTCCCCAGGAGGAGCTGGTGAAGCTCACTTACAGCAAGGAGCTCCGGGCAGAACTCATGAAGAAGGAAAGGAATTACCGCGACCGCAAGCACGAGGACACCATTGCCGTCATGACCACCCAGGCCGATCCCACCCGTGTGGAGCAATATGGCTTTGAGATTGAGTTCAAATATCCCCTCATCCGGGATTCCTGGGATTCCCTGAAGCTGAAGGTGATTAACCCGCGCCAGCAGGAATCGGCCGGAAAATATGACGTGATACGGGACAGCACCAACCTGAGGATGTTCCGGGTGATGCCCCGGGACCCTTTCCAGCCGGGTTACGATTATATCCTGAAGATTCCCCACCGGGGCTTCCGGGATGTGAACGGCTATTACAATGACTCCACGCAGCTTAAGGTGACCTTGCCTAACGACGAGAAACTCAGCTCCATGACGCTGGAACTGAGCGGTGTTCACAACCGCTATATCGTGGACTTGCTGGGAGAAAAGCGGGACAAGGTAATCCGCAGTTTCATTGTGGATTCGGACGGCCCGCTGGTGTTCCCCTACCTCAAGCAGGGTTCCTATTGCCTCCGTATCACGGAAGACAAGAACCGGAACGCCCTGGTGGATACCGGAGACCTCCTGCAGCACCGTCAGCCGGAGAAAGTGCGTTTCTTCAAGCCGGACGACCAATTCCTCATCAAGGTGTTGGAGAGGGCCGAAATGGTGTGGAAGATTAACCTGGAGGAGATGTTCCGATGAAAAAACGACTGTTTGCACTCATAGGGACCTTGCTCCTGGCCGCTCCGCTCAGTTTTGCCCAGGTAGACCTTCAGAAGGAGTTCTTCTCCCTGCCGGATACGGTGACCAATGCCTATCTGGACAGCGTGAAGATTAACGTGAAGGCCCCCAACGACTATTGGATGGCGGGCGTCTATGGCGGCGCTTCGCTCCAGTACGGTTATTACAACCCCGACCGCCTGGTAGACTGGCAGCTGAAGTATCCGGTCTTTGGTTTTTCCCTGATTCGCCAGTACACCATGTTCGGGATTTTTCCCAATATGGGCATCGAATTCGGCGCCCAGCTCAATTATGAGGGTTATAAGTTCAAGACCAATAAAGAGACTGGTACAAGAGCCACGGAATCAGGTGCTTATGCAGCCGTGATGACGGTGCCGGAAGCCTATATGCTCTCGCATTTCCATATAGACTTTGGAGAGCATTTCAAGCTGATGGCCAAGGTGGGCCTCTATGGCGGCTATCGGCTCAAGATTGCCCGCTCTTTGGACGAGGCCTTTGCCGGAAGCACCTACGAGCAGTATGTATCGGCCTTCCGGGACTATGACCGGCGGCTTACCTACGGTCTGATGGGCGGCGTGGGCATGGGCGTGATGCTGGGCCGCTTCGAGATTCACCTCATGGCAAACGTGAAATGGGGCTGGAACTCGTTTTGGAAACCGGACTATGTCAGCCCGTATTATTACCGTTACGCTTACCCCCTGGACGGCACCCTTACCCTGGGGGCCTATTATCAGTTGACTCCCCGTTTCGGCCATACGGATGCGCAGCTTCGCAAGCTGGCCCGCAAGCTGGTGGCCGAAGAGCAGAATAAATAGTATGAAAGAAGCATTACAAACCCGCGAGGTCCGCATAGGTTCCTCCGTTGTCATGGGAAGCGGGCACCCCATTGTGGTGCAGACCATGTGCAACACCCGCACTTCCGATGTTCAGGCCACCGTGGCCCAGTGCAGGCGCCTGGCTGCCGCCGGGGCCCAGCTTATCCGCATTACTGTCCCCTCCATGGCCGATGTGGCCCATCTCCGGGAGATTCACGCGCAGCTGCGTTCGGAGGGCATTCAGACGCCCCTTGTGGCCGATATCCACTTCTCCTCCGAGATTGCCATGGCGGTGGTCCCCGTGGTGGAGAAGATTCGCATCAATCCCGGCAACTTCCATCCGGACCATGAGAAGGCCCGGGCCCTCTTCGGGGAGTTCCTGGAGCTTTGCAAGAAGCATGACCGGGCCATCCGGATTGGCCTGAATCACGGTTCCCTGGGCAAGTATATCGTGGAAAAGTACGGCAATACGCCCGAGGCCATGGCCCTGGCCGCCATGGAATGGGTGGATATGTGCATAGAGGCCCGTTTTTACAATGTGGTGGTGTCCCTGAAGGCTTCCAACACCGTGGTGATGGTGAATGCCTACCGGGAGCTGGCCCGGCGCATGCAGGAGCGGGGCGTGGTGTTCCCCCTGCATGTGGGCGTGACGGAGGCCGGCAACGGCGACAGCGGCCGCATCAAGAGTTGCGTGGCCATCTCCACGCTCCTGTCCGAAGGTATCGGCCAAACCATCCGCGTTTCCCTGACGGAAGACCCTGAGAACGAGCTTCCCGTGGCCCGCTATCTGGCCCACCGCTATTCCGGCGCTCCTTCTGTCATGCTGGGCGAGCGCGAAGAAACCATCCTCAAGGCCGCCTGCGACTGGGGCGCTCCCCTGCTGAACCATGAAGTGGACGACGTTCCCATCGAGGACGAATACCTCAAGGACGAGCTTTTACAGGCCTGCCGGAGGCGTTTCTACAAGCCGGAATACATTGCCTGCCCCGGCTGCGGCCGCACGCTTTACAACCTGGAAGAAACCTTCAACAAGGTCAAGGAAGCCACCGCCGGCTTCAAGGACGTGGTGATTGCCGTGATGGGCTGCATCGTGAACGGCCCCGGAGAAATGGCCGATGCCGACTACGGCTACGTGGGAGAAGGTTTTGGCAAGGTAACCCTCTACCGTAAAAAAGAACCCGTCCTCCGGCACATACCCGAGGACGAGGCGGTTCAAAAACTGGTTGATTTAATCCGGCAGGACTGCCAGAATTGATTCCACGGCGCGGACTTTGTCTCCCACCTTTACTTTGATATCGGCTTCCAGCGGGACGAACATGTCTATGCGGGAGCCGAATTTGATTACGCCGCACTGCTCTCCGCGGTATTCCACGTGGCCGGGCTCCGAGTAGCACACGATGCGGCGGGCGAAGGTGCCGGCAATCTGCTTGAAGAACACTTCTCCGTGCGGGTTCTTGAGGCAGGAAGAAGAATGTTCGTTCAGTTCCGATGACTTGGGATGGAAGGCCAGGAGGTATTTTCCGGGGTGATACTCGTAGTAGTTCACCTCTCCGCTCACCGGCCAGAAGTTGCAGTGGACGTCGAAGAAATTCATATAGACGGAAATCTGGATGCAGTCCCGCTTGAGGAATTCCTTTTCATAGACTTTGTCCACGATGACCACCTTTCCGTCGGCCACTGAGGTGACCAGGCGGTCATTGTCCGGCTCCGGCGTTTTGCGATTGGGCACACGGAAGAACCAGGTGATGAAGAGGATAAAGACAACGAACAGCAGGCAGATGGGCAGGCTTATCCAGGTGTTATGGATGAAATGCGCCGTCAGGAAAATAAGCACGGCACAGGCAGCCCAACTGCCCAGGATGGTTCCGTAAGAGTCTCGGTCAATTTTTATCCACTTCATATTTTTCAAAATTCTATACCAATTCAAACATTATCAAATAAGCATACCCCGCGGGGATGGCGAAAAGGGAGCTGTCAAAACGGTCCAGCAGGCCGCCATGGCCGGGGATGATATTTCCGGAATCCTTGATGCCGGCGTTTCTTTTCCAAAGGGATTCGAAGAGGTCTCCGAATACGCCCGTCACATGCATGAGGGAGGCCATGATGAGCACATGCACCAGCGGAAGTTCTATCATCCCGGTCCGGATAAGGATGTACGCCGCCAGCAGGGCAGTGAGCCAGCCGCCCACAAAGCCCGCCCAGGACTTTTTGGGCGATATGTCCGGGCACATCTTGGCAGGCCAGACTTTCCGGCCCAGCAGCAGGCCGAAGCAATAGGCGCCCACGTCCGAAGACCAGATAATGATGAAGAAGGAGAGCATGAGCAGGCCGCTGTAGCCTTCCGGCGTACTTACCACAAAGGGAGAGAGCGACATGGGCAGGCCGATATAGGCCAAGGCGGTGAAGATATAGGCGCAGTCCTTGAAGTCCTTGTGCATAATCACCATTCCTGCCATAAGGCATACAAGCAGGAGCGGAATTACGCCCAGAACAGCTTTGGGAATGGAAACCGGTCCCAAGTAAAGAAAGACCAGGCAGAAGGAAATGACAGCCAAAGCGATGGATAAGTTCTGCAGCGTTTTGTGCGCGTTACCCGTCGTCATGCGGTAGAATTCTCTGAACATCTGCACCTGGATGAACAGGAACAGGGGCAGGAACCCATACCTGCCCCCAAGAAGGCAGCCAATCATGACTGCCAAAAAGAGAACTCCGAATATGCTGCGCTTTACGGTTGTATTCATTCTGCCTCTGCGGTTTTGTCTTCTTCCTGAACAAACTGGTCATCCTTGGCGGGTTTCACCTTGGGGCCCAGAATCTTTTCAATATCTTCTGCAAAGATAACTTCTTTTTCCAAAAGTAAAGCACCCAGCTGCAAGAACTCCTGCTTGTGGTCTTCGATGAGCTTGCGCGTACGCTTGTGGACATCCTCCACCACGGCCTTCACTTCCTGGTCCATCAGTTCGGCCGTTTTCTCCGAATAGGGTTTTACCAGGTTGTAGCCGCGGGCACCGGAGGAGTCGTAGAAACTGAGGGCTCCCACCTTCTCGCTCATACCGTAGTACTGCACCATGGAATAGGCCATGCCGGTCATGCGCTCGAGGTCGTTCAGGGCGCCCGTGGAAGGCTCTCCATTGAGGACTTCTTCGGCCACGCGGCCGCCCAGGA
>CAMOKK010000039.1 GCA_946617545.1 uncultured Bacteroidales bacterium
TGGGAGTTCATGGTTTTGTCGGCATTGATGTCGTGGGCGCTCAGGGACATGTCTTCCAGCGGGGAGAAATCCCGCGAAAGGGCCTCCATGTAGCCGCCGTTCTCCCGGTCGGCAAAATGGGTTTCCACCACCTGGTACAGGTTTACGGCGGCCTTGAGCACTTCGTCGTCCCGGGTCACTTTGTACAGCTCCGAGAGCCCGTAGATGGCAAAGCCCTGGGCATAGAGCTGCTTTTTGTCGTCCAGACGCTCCCCTTCGGCCGATACGCTCCAATACACGCCGCCGTACTTGTGGTCACAGAAATGCTCCAGGAACCAGTCGCGGGCGTGGACGGCCGCCACCAGGTACTGCGTGTCCTTCAGGGCCGCATAGGCCGCGGCGAAGCTCCAGATAAGCCGGGCGTTCAGAATAACGCCCCGGGGCGCATCGTAAAGCACGGTTCCGCCGGCAGTCACTTCCCCGTAGAACCCGCCCCGCGGGTCTTTCAGTTTCAGCCAGTAAGGCAGAATACAGGAAGTCAGGTTCTCCCTGACCTCCTGCATAAAAATGTCTGTTCTTGTGTCCATCAGATATTAGGCGTGTCCCAGATGTGGGTTTCGGTGCAACTTAGCATGGCGCTCTGGCCGCCGCAGGAGAGGCGGAAATCGCCCTTCTCCAGGCGCCAGCGGCCGTCAGCCCCTACAAAGGCCAGGCGGGAAGCGGGCAACTCGAAGTTCACCGTCACCGTCTGTCCGGGTTCGATGGAAACCTTCTCGAAGCCGCGCAGGCGCTTGACGTCCGGAATCAGGGAAGCCACCAAGTCGGAGCTGTACAGGAGCACGGCTTCCTTGCCGGCACGCGTGCCGGTATTGGTCACGTCCACGGAGACTTTCAGCACATCGCCGGCCTTGAAATCGGCCTGGGAGACCTTCAGCTTGCTGTAAGCGAAGCTGGTGTAGCTGAGGCCGAAGCCGAAGGGCCACTGCACGTCCATGACGGCGTCGTAGTTGTAGGAGCCTTCCATGGTCTCGCGGTGCTCGGACACCTTGTAGTCGTAGGTATGGAGGGCGTTGATGTGCTTGGAATAGGTGAAGGGCAGCTTGCCGGAGAAGTTCTCGTCACCGGCGAGGAGTGCGGCCAGGGCGTCGCCGCCATAGTTGGAGGGCAGCATCACGTCCACCACGGCCTTTGCCAGCGGCTCAATGTCGCCGATAAGGCGGGGACGGCCTTCGTTCAGAATCAGGACAATGGGTTTTCCCGTAGCGGCCAGGCCTTTTACCAGGGCCTTCTGGTTGGCCGACAGGTTCAGGTCATCCATGTTGCCGGGCGTCTCGCAGTAGGAGTTCTCACCCACGCAGGCCACAATCACATCGGCCCCGCGGGCGGCGGCCACGGCCTTCCCCAGACCGGAGGCGTCTTCGGCCTGCCAGTCGTCGCCGGGGAGGTAGCTCACGCCGGGCTCGAAGCGCACCTTGCCCGGGAAACGGGCCTCCAGGGCCTCCAGGATGGTGTTGTACTGCGGGGCAAACTCATCGGCCGCTCCCTGCCAGCGGTAGCTCCAGCCGCCGTTGAGCGCGCGGAGGGAGTTGGCGTTGGGGCCGGTGACCAGGATGCGCTCGGTGCCCTTGAGGGGCAGGATGTTGTCTTCGTTCTTCAAAAGCACCTCGGACTCCACGGCAGCGGCATAGGATTCCCTGCCAAACTGCTCGGACGCAAATTCCGGATATTCCTTATCCCAGAGCGGGTTCTCGAACAGGCCCAGGCGCACTTTCAGGCGCAGCACGCGGCGGACGGCATCGTCCAAGCGGGCCTGGGAGATGCGGCCGTCCTTCACCAGGTCCACAATCACGTTGCAGCACTCAGGGTCATAGGGGTCCATAATCATGTCGATACCGGCGTTGATGCCCATGGCCACGGCCTCGTGCTTGTCGGCCGCCACATGGTCACGCTGGAAGAGGTTGTCAATGTCGGCCCAGTCCGTGACCAGCATGCCGTCCCAGCCCAGCTGCTCCTTCACCCAGCCGCTCAGCAGAATGGCGTTGGCGTGGGTGGGAATGCCGTTGATGGAGGCGGAGTTCACCATGGCGGTGAGGGCGCCGGCGCGGAAGCACTCCAGGAAGGGAGCGAAGAACTTCTCGCGGAGGTCGTTCTCGGCAATGATGGCCGGG
The DNA here is from genome assembly GCA_946617545.1 of uncultured Bacteroidales bacterium. GTDB lineage: Bacteria > Bacteroidota > Bacteroidia > Bacteroidales > UBA932 > Cryptobacteroides. Next base: position 2,148 of record CAMOKK010000039.1, read on the forward strand.
GTGCGGTCCTTACCGGAAACCGGAACGCCGTAACCCATGAAGTGCTTGATGGAGACGGCGGCATTCTCCAGGCCGATATGATTGGGGTCGGAGCCCTGGATGGCCAGGGTTTCCTCGCGGGCCATCTCGGCCTGCAGGTAGGGATCTTCACCGAAGCTCTCCCAGATACGCGGCCAGCGGGGGTCGCGGCCCAGGTCCATCACCGGGGAGAACACCCACGGCACCTGGGCGGCACGGGTCTCATAAGCCATGGCACGGCCCATCAGGCGGGGATATTCCCGGTTGAAGGTGGCCGCCAGGTTTACTTCCTGCGGATAGAAAGAACCGTCCGTGAGGTACGTGGCACCGTGAATCATGTCCAGGCCATAGATGCAGGGAATGCCGATGGCTTCCATGCTCTTTTCCTGAATCTGGCGCACCATGGCGGCCGTTTGCTCGCGCGAATGGGCGGCATCGTGCATCACATTGAGGATGGAGCCCACCTTATACTGGCCGATAATCTTGTCCAGCTTGGCCGGGTCGATGGCCTCGCGGGTATCGTCTTCCAGTACGGAAATGTTAAGCTGGACCAGCTGGCCGGCCTTTTCTTCCAAGGTCATCCCCTTGAGGACTTGTTCCACTTGGGCTTCTACCGCCTTGTCTGTAGGGATTGCCTGACGCCCGTCGTTGGCGGAACAGGCGGCAAGAAGGGTTGCAGATAACATGATAGCAGTTTTATTCATATAAAGTATTGATTGATAATTCTATGGATGGGGTAGGACCCTGAACCAGGAACTGCACCCGGCCGTTGAAGCTCTCCAAGGTGAAGGACCGGGCTCCGGCCTCCGGGCGTTCCTTCCCCCGGAAGGCGCTGTCGCCGTTTCCGCCGCCCAGGATGCGGCCGTCCGTGACCAAAGTAACAGGCACGCAGGCGGTGGGAACAAAGCGGCCCTTGGCATCTACCACGGCCACATTCACCACCGTCAGGTCTCCTATCCGCTCTTTCTCCACCTGCAAGGCGGCGGGGGCGGAAGCCGTGGCCACCGTTTCCGTAAGCACCAGCTTGCCGTTCTTATATCCCTTGGCCACCACCTTTCCGGGCCGATAAACCGCCTTCCATTCCAGATAGCCGTAGCGGGGCATCTTCTTGCGGCCCAGGGTTTTTCCGTTGACGCTCAGCGCCACTTCGTCACAATTGCCATAAACCCAGACGGGAATGGTTTCCCCCTCATGGCCTTCCAGGTTCCAGTGCGGCAGAATGTGGAGCACGGGCTCGTCGGTCCACCAGGATTTCACGTACCAAGCCTCGTCCTTGGGGAAGCCGCAGTAGTCCAGAATGCCGAACTGGGAGCCCGTGGCGGGCCATACAAGCGGGTCCGGCTCTCCGCGGTAGTCAAAACCGGTCCAGTAGAAGAAACCGGCCAGCCAGGGCCTCCGGGCATAGAATTCCATGCCCCGGCCGATACAGTTGTACAGGCTGTCCCGTCCCTGGGGACGCCGGTTGATGGCAGGCATCCGGCCTTCCTGCGGGAAATACACCCCGCGGGTGCCGCAGCCGGTGGTTTCCTCCGTTCCCACAGCAATCCGCTGCGGGAAGTTCCGCCGATGCTCGTCTATGGGATTCTGGAGGATGTAATTGTATCCGGCCACATCGGCCCCCTTGACAATCTCAGGACCGCTGCTGGTGGCCACCACCACCGGGCGGGTGGCATCCAGGCCGTGAACAAACTCCGTCATGGCGGCGGCGATGGCCCTGCCCTTGTCCGTCCATTCTATCCCCCACTCCTCGTTGCCGATGCCCCAAAGGATAATGCAGGGATGGTGTTTGTCGCGCTCTATCATGCGCCGGAGCGGTTCCAGCTGGGCCGGGTTCACGCCCATCAGGCGCGTTTCCTCCACCACGTACATGCCCAAGGAGTCGCAAATATCCAGGAAAGCCTCGGAGAAGGGATTGTGGGCGGTGCGGATGGCATTGACGCCCAGTGCCTGTAGCTGTTTGATTTTCCACACCCAAAGGGCATCCGGGATGGCCACACCCACACCGGCATGGTCCTGATGCAGGTTCACGCCCTTCAGCTGGATTCTTTTTCCGTCAATGAGGATGCCCTCCTGAGGCGAAGTGCTTATCACGCGCGAAGGCATGGGTTTGGGCTCTTTCTCCCCTATCTGCAGCCATACATGTCGATAAATGCCGGCCCCTTCGTAGAACCAGCCTTCCTCCACGGAAGCGTCGGCCCGGACGGTGAGGATATTTTCTCCCCCGTAGTTCAGGTATTCCGTCACCGCATATTCCTGCGGGGCGTAGCCGCTCTTTTCTCCGCCCAGCCAGAAGCCGTTGAGCCAGATGTCGGCATCGTGAAAAATGCCGTCAAACTGCACCCGGACGGGTTTTCCGGCGGCATCGGCCGGGAGGGTGAAGCGCTTGCGGTACCAGCCCGCGGAGTGCTGGGGATAGCGCCAGCCCACGGTCTTGTAGCCGTGGCTCTTGCTGGCCTGAGGGGCGAAGGGAAGGTCCGGCACCCAGTCGTGCGGAAGGTCCACCGCCTGCCAGGCGCTGTCGTCAAAATTCATGGCATAAGGCCCCGTATTGTGGATGGAAGCCGCCTTGGTGCGGTAGGTGAAGTACTCCGTTCCCCGGCCGAAATCGGCCTCATGGGAAGAGGCGTCCCCCAGGGAGAAACGCCAGCCCTTGTCCAAGGATATGCGCTGGGCCGCCGCCGCCAAAGACAGCAGCAGAAGGAGCCCTATGAGAGAAAGCCTTTTCACTGTCCCAAAGTGAGCATTTTTCCGTCGTAAGGCACGCAGACCGCATTCGCGCCGTCGGGGTCGAAGGGAGCGGGATTCTGCGGGTCAATCACCTGCACGCAAATCACGCGCGAGCGGTGCATGCCCGGGAAAGAACCTTCCCGCGGGCCGATGGTGAGGATGCGCCCCTCATCGTTCCAACGCAGTTCAATGGTGCTGTACGCACCCTTTTCATAATCGTAGCTAAGTCCGTCGTCCTCATAGAGGGTGAAGCGGGCATCGGCCCCGGCATAGACCAGAATAAGCAGTTTGCCGTCCGTTTCCTGGCTGCTCCACTCGATGGCGGGACCCACGGGAACAATGCTGCCGGCACGGACATACAGGGGCATGCGCTCGTAAGGCGCCGCTACGGTGCGGCTCTGCCCGCCCTTCAGGTATTCGCCGGTATAGAAGTCGTACCAGCCGCCTTCCGGGAAATAGACTTCCCGGCTGCGGGCCTTGTATTCCGACACCGGGCAGGGCATGAGGGCCGGGCCCAGCATCCACTGGTCGGAAAGGTCGCGCACGGCAGGGTCTTCGGGATAATCCATCGGCAAGCCGCGCATCATGGTGGCATCGTCAAAATGCACGGCCGCGGCCAGGGAATACAGATAAGGCATGAGCCTGTAGCGCAGCTGCATGTACCACAAGATACTGTTATAGGCCGGGGAGCCCTCCGGGGCAATGTTCCAGAGCTCCCGGCGGGGCCACTGGCCGTGGGTGCGGAACAGCGGCACAAAGCTGCCGAACTGGTGCCAGCGGGTCTGGAGCTCCTGCCACTCATCGGCATTTGCCGCATCGTAGAACTTGCTCATCACGGAGAAGCCGCCAATGTCCATGCCCCAGAACGGGATGCCGCTCATGGAATAGTTGAGGCCGGCGGCCATCTGCATGCGCATGTCCGTCCAGGATGTGCCGATGTCTCCGCTCCAGGAAGCGGTGGAATAGCGCTGCAAGCCGGCAAAGCCGTTGCGGGTAAGGAGGAAAACGCGCCGGTCCGGATTCACGCTGCGCTGGCCTTCATAGATGGCCCGGGCGTTCACGAGGGCATAGGCGTTCAGGTATTCGGTACTGCTGCCCAGGGCATTGGGCGTAAGCAGCCACTTGAAATAGTCCATGGGCAGACAGTCGCGCAGGTTGGGTTCGCTGGCATCCATCCACCAGGCGTCTATCTTCTGCCCGAACTTGCTGTAAAGGCTCTCGTCCATCTGGCGCCAGAACATCTTCCGGCCGCCTTCCGCATAGGCATCGTAAAAGCTCTGGGTGTGTCCCAGCCAATCCTTGAGGCTGTCTTCCTCGGCATGGGTATAGGCATAACCGGCCGCCTTCAGCTCTTTATAATGCTCCGTATTGGTGTAGAACTTGGGCCAGACGGAAATCATGAAGCGGCCGTTCAGGGCGTGTACGCTGTCCAGCATGGCCTCCGGATCGGGATAGCGCTCCGGGTCAAAGGCATGGCTGCCCCATTGGTCGTCTTTCCAGTACTGCCAGTCCTGCACGATATTGTCTACGGGAATATGGCGGCGGCGGAATTCCGCCAGGGTGCCCACCAGGTCTTCCTGGGTGGAATAACGCTCGCGGCTCTGCCAGAAGCCCAGGGCCCAGGCAGGCATCACCTGCGCCTTGCCCGTGAGCTGCCGGTAGTCCTTGATGACGCCGTCATAATCGTCGGCCACCATGAAATAATAGTCCAGCTGGGGCTCAAACTCGCTCCAGAAGGTGAGGCGGTCTGTCACGGCATTCGCAGGCAGCACCCGCAGGCCGATATAAGACACATCCCCGTCCGGCTCCCATTCCACCCTGAGCGGCGTAGGGACGCCTGCCTCCAGATGGACCACATATTTGTAACTGTTGGGGTTCCAGGCCGGACGCCAACGACGGCTCATCGTCTCTTTCCCGCCTATCTCCGTACGCTGGAAACCGGCATAATACTGGATAAAATGATAGTCTCCCGTTTCGCGGGCGGTTATGGTTCCCTCATAGACCACCTGGGCCCCGCTCAGCTTGATGTCCGGCAAATTCCGGATGGCCCACTCGTTTTCATAGAAGAGACTGTCTTCCTTCTGGGAGAGGACGGAGCCGTCGGCCTGGATGTAAGTGCCCGTGAGGGACAGGTCAAAAACCTCTCCCAGCTGCCTGTACGGCTGGTCTGTACCCCAGCGGCTCAGGGAATAGGCGTCAAAGAGCAAGCCGTATCCCTTGTTGGAGACCACCACCGGAACGCTGATTTTGGTATTGTACTGGTACAGCTCTTCCTGTCGGCCCTTGTGGTTGAACTCCCCCGCCTGATGCTGTCCCAGGCCATAAAACGCCTCGTCCTCGGAGGAAGCAAAGCTGGCCGTGGTGCTCCAGGCCTTCTTGCCCTCCACTTCGATGGGGGCAAAGGCCGAACGGCCGTCAACTGCCAGGGGTGTTCCGTCGGGCCGATAAAAGTTCACGCTGCCATCGGCCTTCAGAACCTCCACCTTCAGGACAGCGGTTTCCAACACCACCTTGTCGGAAAGCTTCTGCACCTTGAAATCCTTGCATCCGGCCTGCGGGAGTACGGCAAGGCTCTGACGGTCCTGAAACTTTCCGTCCGGCGAAGCGCTCACACGGACAATCTCCGGACTTACCACCTGCAGGCGAAGGGTGCCGGCCTCCGTCTTTACCAGAACCTGATTCTTGGGGCTGCAGGCACAAAGGCAGAGGGCCGCAAGAAGCGCGTGGAATGCAACTCTCATAGTATCAATAACTTCTCATTTTTCTCCTCGGAATTTTTCCGAGGTTGATTTCCATAATAAATTTATAGCCAGTCACTTCCATTCCACGGCCACTAATACTCCCAGTCGTCCGAGCGGAAGGGCGGCACCGGAATGCCGTTGGATTTTTGCAGGTTGGCCCCCATCCAGTTGCGCCAGCCGTAGCGCACGGCAACGGGTTTGGACACCTCCGGGCACTGCACATAGATGGTCTGGCCGTCCCAGTCCACCTGCGCCTGGGCCAGGTGGAACTGACGGTCTTCCCCGGCCAGCTCGAAGCCCGTAATATCCCGGGCCGATATGCTCATGAGGTTGTTCCACACCTGGGTGAGCGTCACCTTCACGCGGCCGTCTTCCAGGTACTCCACGCCCTGCAGGCGGGGCAGTTCGATGGACACGCCGGAATAGATTCCGTACACATTCTGCAAGGCACGCTGGACCATCATGTCGGCCACTTCCTTTTTCTGCGAAGGATGCACCGTCACCTTGTTGCCCAGGGTTTCGGTACAGACGGCCCAGGAATTATTTAGGATTTCCTCCGTGTGGAGCTGGTTTTCCACGAAGAAGGGGCGCCAGCGGCCGTCGGCATCGCCGTGGTCGTGCGGGGCCAGCAGGGTGAAGATGAAGGGAAGGTCTCTCCCCCACTCCCTGCGCCACATTTCCACCATGGCCTTCTGCAGCTTGTCATAGCAGTGCGGCTGGCCCATGTTGGAGCAGCCCTGGTACCAGATGATGCCCTTGGCGGCGTAGCCTGCAATGGGCTTCACGCGGCCGTTCCAAATGAGTTCCGGGGTTTCCGGCCAGCGGTCGGGAACTTCCTGAACGGCATAAATGTCCTTGAGCTCCTGCTCCGTGAGACCGGCTCCGTCAATGACTTCGCGGGTCATCCAGGGCTCGATGCGGCTGCCGCCCCAGGCATTCACGATAATGCCCACGGGCACGCCCAGCGTCTTGGAAAGGCGTTTCCCAAAGAAATAGGCCACGGCCGATGTCTTGGAAGCCACAGCGCCGTCCGTATAGGCCCAGGCGGCGTCCACATCGGCCTGGGGCTCCGTGCATTTGGGGGTTTTGATGTCAAACACGCGCACCCGGGAGGCCGTCTCCGGAGCGGCCATGATGGCCTCTGTAGCCCCTTCCACTTCCTGGAAGCCGAAGCCGGAAAGCGGCATCTCCATATTGGACTGGCCGCTGCAGAGCCAGACTTCTCCCAGCACCACGTCGTTCACGCTCAGGCTCTCCTTGCCGGATTTCACTGTAAGCGTGTAGGCGGCGCCGTCGGCCTTGCCGGTTGTAATGTTCACGCGCCAGCTGCCGTCGGCAAGCACCTTGGTTTTGTACGTGTTGCCGTCCCAGCTCAGCTCAACGGTTTTGCCGGGGTCTCCCCAGCCCCAGACGGGCAGGGTGGTCTCCTGCTGCAGCACGGCATGGTCCGTGAAAAGATGACTCAGCACCAGAGTCAGGACAAAAAATAAACTGCTCATCCGTTATTGATTCAAATCAATGAGTTTGTTCAGGGTTTCTACGGAAAGGCCGGTACGGAGGCCGTCTTCCGGGGTGTTGAGGCAGTAGTCCACCAGGCGGTCCACCGTGGAGGTGGCCACGTGCATGCGGGTGTCGGAAGAGGCGTAGTAGATGAACACCTTGCCGTCAGGGTCGGCAATCCAGCCGTTGGCAAAGAGCACGTTCATCACGTCGCCCATGTATTCCCCGCCTTCCGGGGCCATGAAGAAGCCGCCGGGCTGGGCAATCACGCGGGAAGGGTCGTCCAGGGCTGTCATGTAAAGGTACAGCACATAGCGAAGGCCGCTGGCGCAGCCCCGCACGCCGTGGGCCAGGTGCAACCAGCCCTTGGGGGTTTTGATGGGGTGCGGGCCCTCGCCGTTCTTCACTTCCTTGATGGTGTGATAGAAGCGCCGGTTGATGATTTTCTCCTCCTTGATGACGGCATTCTCCATGCTGTCCACCAGGGCCCAGCCTATGCCGCCGCCGTTGCCGGCGTCGATGAAACCGTCCTGCGGGCGGGTATAGAGGGCATATTTTCCGTCCACGAACTCCGGATGCAGCACCACGTTGCGCTGCTGGCTGGCGCTCTTGATGTCCGGCAGGCGCTCCCAGTTCACCAAATCCTTGGTGCGGGCCACGCCGGCGGCCGCCGTGGCGGCAGACAGGTCTCCCTCCGCGTCATGGTCTTTGCGCTCCACGCAGAAGACACCGTAAATCCAGCCGTCCTCATGGGCGGTCAGGCGCATGTCGTACACGTTGGTGGCGGGTTCTCCCCACTCCGGCATGGTGATGG